>CAYZDM010000329.1:0-4330 GCA_964476875.1 uncultured Sandaracinaceae bacterium
CCTTCCCTTCAACTGTGAAGCGCAACGTTCAGATCGAAATCGCCGGTGCCCGATATCGCATGTCCTCGGACGCCGACGAGGCACACCTCCAACGACTTGCCGATATCGTAAACGAACGAGTCGAAGCCCTGGGGCCGAAGGCCGCCCGAGCGGCGACCCCCGCTCAACTTCTCGCTGTCGTTGCCCTCGGCCTCGCCGAAGACCTCGACGCGTCCGAACGCCAACGAGAGCGCGTCGAAGCCAAGACGCGCGAGGTCGTAGACACCGCGATCCGACGGATCGATCAACGACTTCAATCGGACGCCGAGCTGGCCCAACAAATCGAGCCGTGAGCGCGGACCAGACGGAGCACCGCGAGAACCTGCTCCGTCAACGCGCCAAGCAAGCGCTGCGAAGCCGAATGAGCGGTGTACGCGAAACGCTTCCAAGCTCGGCGTGTGCTGCGCGTTCGTCCGAAGTCACCAAGCGGCTCCTCGGGCTCATCGAGCTGGATCGCGCAACGACAGTGCTCGCGTTCGCATCGATCCACAACGAGGTGCGCACGCAAGCGGCCATGAAGGCGGCATGGGAGTCCGGCAAACGTGTGCTATTGCCGCGGGTCGTTGGAGATGAGTTGCGGCTTCACCTCGTCGCTTCGGAAACAGAGCTGGTCGAAGGTGCGTTCGCCGTCCCCGAGCCACCCGAGACGGCTCCGGAAGTGCACCCAAGCGAAGTTGAGTTCGCCCTGGTGCCGGCGCTCGCCGTCGATCCTCGCGGCTATCGAATCGGCTACGGTGGCGGCTACTATGACAAGCTGCTCCCTCTGCTGGCCAACGCGTGCACATGCGCGGTCGCCTATGATTTCCAACTGATATCGGAGGTGCCGCAGCTTCCATTCGACGTCGCGGTCGATTTGGTCGTGACCGATGCGCGTCTGATTCGCGCGACCTGAGGCGCGGGGCGATCCCGGGCCGCGGCAGTGGTATAGGTCCGGCGTGGTTGCAGATGCGGCACAGCGAAAGCTCGACAAGCTTCCGGCTTCGCCTGGGGTGTACGTATTCCACGGTGCAGAAGGCAAGGTGCTCTACGTCGGGAAGGCGCGCAGCCTGCGGAATCGGGTTCGAAGCTATTTCCAGCCTGGGTCGAGCGACGTGCGCGCGTTCGTCAGTCGCCTCGAACGTGAGCTGATCGACATCGAGACGTTCGTTACGCACACAGACAAAGAAGCTGCGCTCCTCGAAAACCAACTGATCAAGTCGAACCAGCCGAAGTACAACATCAAACTTCGCGACGATAAGGAGTTCTTGTCGTTGCGTCTCGACGCGAAGAAACCTTGGCCGCGACTGGAGGTCGTGCGGCGACCCAGGCCCGACGGCGCGCACTATTTCGGGCCCTATCACTCGGCAACGGCGGCGCGTCAGACGCTTCGATTGGTCAATCGCTACTTCCAGCTTCGAACGTGCACCGATACCGAGTTCCGACTCCGTAACCGGCCGTGCCTTCAACATCAGATCAAACGTTGTCCGGGGCCCTGTGTGCTGGAGATCGACCAAGACGAGTATCACGTCCAGGTCGCCAACGTCGCACGACTCCTCGATGGCCGTCACGACGAGTTGGTCCGGGACATCGACGGGCGCATGAAGGTCGCGTCGGAGGACCTCGACTACGAACGGGCGGCAGTCTATCGCGATCAGCTTCGCGCGGTTGAGCGGGCGCAGGAGGAGCAACGCGTGTCCGGTGTGCAGAAGTCGGACCAGGATGTCATCGGATTTCATCGTCAGGGCGACCAAGTCGAAGTCGCCGTGTTGAGCATGACGGGCGGTCGACTGTTCGGCGTGCGCACACTTCCGCTTCGGAGGGTCGCGGTGCCGAACGACGAGATGCTTGGTGCGTTCCTCCGGCAGCACTACGCCCAGCGATCTTCGCTGCCGGACGAAATCCTGGTGCCGCTGGCTATCGAGATGAGCGAGGCGCTCGAAGAACTACTCAGTGAAAACCGAAGGCGTCGGGTACAAATCGTCGAGCCGAAGCGCGGGGCAAAAGCGAAACTGCTCGAGCTCGCGCGGGAGAACGCCGAGCACGCCTTCGAAGAGAAAGAGCGCGCGCGCGAAGACGTCGACGCGCGACTCGAGGAGTTGCAGCGGCAGCTGCGCCTCTCCTTGCTGCCGCGCCGGATCGAGTGCGTGGACATTTCGCATACCGGAGGCGAAGAAACCGTGGCGGTGGTCGTGGCGCTGCAGAACGGGGTCCCCGCCAAGGAACGCTATCGGAGCTTTCGGGTGAAGCAGGTGAGCGGCGGAGATGACTACGGGGCGATGTATGAGGTCTTGATGCGGCGACTGCGTCGCGGGAAGAACGAAGAAGAAAGCTGGGAGCTACCCGACCTCCTGGTGGTAGACGGCGGCAAAGGACAGCTCGGCGTTGCCATGCGCGCCCGGGAGGACATCGGTTTACCCGACCTGGCGATCGCGTCGTTGGCGAAGCCGAGGGTCACCGCTGCGGGTGAGGAAGAAGGCGACCGCGTGTTCCTCCCTGGGCAAAAGAACCCGATCCCGGTGAGAGCCAACTCGGCGTTGTCTCTGCTTCTTCTCGCGCGCGACGAAACCCACCGTGCATCCAACACCCTGCGCAAGAAGGTCGGACGCAAGAGGCGTCTGCGAAGCGAACTCGACCGGGTACCCGGCGTCGGACCGAAAACGCGAGGCAAACTGCTGCGCAACCTTGGGTCCCTGCGGGGCGTACTACAGGCCACCTCCGAACAACTGATCGAAGCAGGCGCGACCAAGCGACAAGCCGAAGCCATCAAGACCGAACTCGGCCATCACCCCCCCGCAGAAACACAAACCTCAGAAGAAGCCGCCATCGAAAACGCCTTCCAACCCGACTAAACGAAAAGGGGACAGTCCCCTTTTTCAGATGGCAGCGGGGAGGTCGACTTTGAAGGTGGCGCCGCTTTCGTGGTTTGCCGCCTCGATCGATCCACCCAAACGGTCGACGATGGTGTGACAGACAGCGAGGCCGAGGCCGGTGCCCTGCCCGGGAGCCTTGGTGGTCACAAATGGGTCGAAGACCTGGTCGATGATCGCTTGGTCGATCCCTGGGCCGTCATCCTGGACGGTCAACTGCACAATGCCTCCACCGTTGGTCGCCCGAACCTCGATGCGACCCTCGCCTCCGAGGGCGTCCGCCGCGTTGAACAGGAGATTCAGCAGGAGTTGCCGCAGACGTTCGTGATCGCCGCGAACGCGAGGAAGCCCATCGTCGAGAGACAGCGCAAGTTCGATGTCGCGGAAGCGGGTCTGGCGATCGATGAGTTTGACCGTGTCCGAAACGACCTCGGACAGATCCGCGGAGGTTTCGATCCGCCCCTCTTGTGTTGGTTCGCTCCTCGAGAAATCCAAGAGATCGCGAATGGTGTGGTGGATCCGTTCGGCTTCGCCCTGAATGCGGCCGATGAACTCTTTCTCCTCTTCGGGCTCGAGGTCGCCGCTCTGCATCAGTTCGAGCAAGCCGCGAATCGCTGCGAGCGGATTCCCAATCTCGTGAGCGACACCAGCGGACAACCGCCCAACCGCTGCCAATCTCGCGCTCCGGACCAGCTGCTCCTGCGCGGTCTGAAGCTCATCCGTCGTTCGCTCGAGATCTTGGAGGCGGTCTTGGAGCGCTGCTCGGTCTTCGCGCAGCAGCGCAGCCATCTCATTGAACGTCGCCGCCAGACGCGCGACCTCAGCGGCGCCCTGCACGGGCACGCTGGTGTGCAACCGACCCGCAGCTAGACGTTCGGACGCGTGCCGAAGTCGATCGATTGGACGTACGATGAAGTACGTGAGCAAGACGTAGCTCAGGAGCAGCACCGTCGCCGCCGTTAGACCGAGGTAGAATAAGAACAGGCTTCGGCGCGCCGCATCGCCGTGTCTAATCGCGGGGACCCAGACCCGAAGCTCCACGCCGCCCTCCGTGGTCAGCACGGCGTCGGGCTCACCATTGATGACGCCCCAGCTCTTCAGTAACCCATCCGCCGCGTGAATCTCAATCCGTTCGACCAGGCCCTGCTCGACCAGTTGGGCGATCGACTCGGGGCGCAACCCTCGACCGTCGGACCCAGCCCCCGACACGAGCGCCTGCGCCAAGCCAGCGGCCCGCGTTCGCTGTTCTTCGGCATTTTCGCTCTCGTCGAGTCGCGCCGTCACCAGGCTCAGCAGCACGAATGCGGCGCCGAACGCCACAATTAGCGCGAGCATGAGCTGGCTTCGAAGCCCTAAGCCGAACGGACGCCCCATGGATACAGTCTACAGGCACACTCTCTTGACCCGCCACGCGGGCCAGTGCATGGGGAAATCATGACACGGGG
>CAYZDM010000330.1:0-4325 GCA_964476875.1 uncultured Sandaracinaceae bacterium
GTCCACAGCTGTTGCTTGTTTTTCGTCTGCACGATCACGCGCAAACGGTACGGGTCGCGCGCACGATTCACAACTTATCCACCGATAGCTCACGTTGTTTCGGTAGCGTTTCGCATGAACACTCGAGGCGACAACGCGAACAGTCGAGCCTACGAACGCAACGTTCGTCGAGCCTCGGACTCTTTCGAACACATCGAGTCCGGCGCGTGCGACGAGCAACTTGCTGTACGACCGCAACACCCACGCGCATCCGACGAGCACTAGCGCTATCAGTTCCCCGCCCAAGCAGAATCATCCAGACGCAGAGCCGCAGTTCGATCGACGAGCATCAGCCATGACACGGCGTAGATCGAAATGGTGACCATGCGTCGGGTGTGGAGGGCCTGTTCATCCCTACGGAGTCGACAATTTGGAAGGGCGATCCATCACTGTTAGCTTCCCGGAGAGTTATACGCATGGGGGGAGAACCAGCTTTGAGAGCGGCGGCGCTTGTCGGTCTATTGACCGCTTTGTGTCCGGCGCGAATCGCGTTAGGTCAGCAGACGCCGTCTGGTGTTGAAGGCCCTTCGACGCTCGACCTCGTGCCGACCGAGGACACCCTCGATACGACCTATGGCTTAGCGATGGGCGCAGGGGCAAGAGCGGGAGCCGTCGGCGTGTCCGCCCTCGCATACAACAACTCCAACATGGCCGCCATATCGACCTACGATGTGGAAGCGTTCTCGCAAATCATTCCTGGCAGCAAGAGCAACGGTGGCACGTACTGGACCATCGGCAGCTCGATCTCGGACTCGACGACCAGCAAGAAGATCGCGATGGGAACCAGCTTTCGTGGTGTCTTCTCCGGCCAGAACCGACGGTACAGCGGTTGGGATTGGCGCTCGGGCATCGGCATTCAAGCCGTCCCACAGCTCGGCATTGGTGTTGGCTTCCGTTGGGCGAAACTCAAGGCCGATCGCTTCGAAGGTCAGCGGATCGGACCGTCGTTCGAGGGCATCACCATGGACGCCTCGCTGACGGTCACGCCGATTCCGTGGCTCCGTATTTCTGGCCTAGGTTACAATCTCATCAAGACCAACTCGGTGCTGGCCCCACAGATGGCGGGCGGCAGCGTCAACCTCGCGCCGATTGAGAGCTTCAGCATTGGCGGAGACATGCTCTTCGACTTCACCACGTTCCGGAAGACCGAGCTGATCGCCGGTGCGGGCGTCAGCTACATCGCCGCCGAGATGGTTCCGCTTCGGTTTGGCTACCGTCGCGACCAAGGCCGCAATCTCAACCAGATCACGGCCGGTGCGGGCTTCAACAAGGACAAAATCGGCATCGAATTCTCCCTTCGGCAGGACCTCAAGGGCCGCAAAGAGAGCTACATGCTGGTCATGTTCCGCTTCGTCGTGCAGTAGCAGCTACTTCGCTTTGGGCTTGCCGCGCGTCATCCCGAAGTGGAGGACAGCCGGTACATGGCGCCCCACGAACGCGCCGACCTTGCCGTGACCCGTGAACGTGTACTCACGCTTCCGCGCAGCGATCGCGTCGACCATCACACGTGCGGCTCTGTCAGTAGGCCACATGAGGTTCTTGGGACGGCCGTCCTTGCGGGAGGCGTCGAAGCGTCCCTGGTTGTCCACCTGGGCGATCTCGCTCTCGATGAACCCAGGGTGAATCGTGGTGCAAGTGACGCCGCTGCCATGAAGCTCGATCGCCAGCGTCTGGCCAATCGCGCGGACCGCGTATTTCGATGCGGAGTAGGCGCCGATTCCCCGCGACGACATCATGGCGGCGACACTTCCTACGAGGGCGAGGCGCCCCTTGCGCTCGCGCAGGTGCGGGATCGCATAGCGCGCCGTCATGGCGGTACCGATCACATTGACGTCGAGTTGGCGTCGCCAGTCCGCTGCCGACAACTTCTCGATGCGGCCTGCAACAGTAAATCCGGCATTTGCGACGGCTACATCCAGACCGCCGAAGGTGCGCACGACCTTCTGAACGGCTTCCGCCACCGATGCCTCGTCCGTCACATCACAGCGAACGGCCAGCCCCTTGGCCCCGTGCGCTTCGAGCTCGCGCACCACTTCTTGCAGTCTGTCTTCCCGTCTTCCGGATACCGCCACGGAGGCGCCTTCGCCCGCGAAAGCCAGGGCAAGCGAGCGTCCAATGCCGCTACCGCCGCCGGTGATCCACACGACCTGATTGTCGAAGCGCTTGGCCATGGAGTGCGCGTAGCAGCTCCCCGCTTGCGTCGCCACGAGCGGGCTCGCGGCTACTCAGCGGTCCGGTCGACGGGCTCGTCCACGGCCGCGGCACCCGGGTCGGTGGCCCAGCGCTTCATTGGAGCAAACCACGTGCCCACTCGAGCAGCGATGTCCACGTCCAATCGATACAAGCAGGGCACGACCAATAGCGTAAGCAGTGTAGAGAAGGTCAGGCCGTAGACGATCACCTGGGCCATCGGGGCGAGGTGGGGGAGGCTCTCGGTCGCTAGCGAAAGCGGGAACAAACCTGCGATCGTCGTCACGCTCGTCAAAAAGATCGGCCGGAGGCGCAGCTTGCCGGATTCGATGATGGCGGCGTCTAGTTCCATCCCCCGGTTTCGCCGCTTGTTGACGAAGTCCACGAGCACCAGGGAGTCGTTGACGACGATCCCCGTAAGACCGACCACGCCGACCAGCGCGATCAAACCGATGGGTTTCGGGCTGAGTAAGAAGCCCCCGGTCACCCCAATGAACGACAGCGGGATCGCGGCCATCACGACCAGAGGTTGTGAAAAGCTCTGAAATTGGGTCGCCAGTATCGTGTAGATCAACAGCATCGCGACGATGAATGCCCGAAACAACGAGTCGACCGACTCTTGAGTTTCTTCGAACTGACCCCCGTACTCGAATCGGATATCGGGGTTCGCGGCCTCGAGCGGCGCCAGCTTCTTCTGAAGTGCCGCGTTCACTTCGCCGCTGTTCGTGACTTCTTCGTCGATGCCGGAGAGCACGCTGACGACCCGCTTTTGTTGATAGCGCCGGATCACGCCGGGACCGCGCCCATAGGACACGTCGGCGATCTCGCGGATGGCCACTTGATCGCCATTGGGGGCGATCACCTGTAGCGATGCGATTCGAGCCGGATCCTGCTGCACTTCTTCCTGCAGTTGAACGACGATGTCGATCTCGTCACCCCCTTCTCGCAGGGTCGAAGCCGGCGTCGCCCCAAACGCGCTGCGCAGCCAACGGCTGACCATTTCAGGGGTGAGCCCGTGCAGTGCTGCCCGCTCCTCGTCGACCTTGATCTGGAGTTCTTGTTTGCCGAGTTCGTAGTCGTGGCTCGAGTTGCGAGTTCCCGGGGTCACACGGACTTCGGCGAGGACCTGCTCAGCGAGTTCAACCAGGCGTTCGTGGTCCTCGCCCCGAAGACGAACCGCAACCGGCGCGCCACGCGGAGGCCCCGGTCTCACCTCGACCACCTCCAGGCGACTCGGCCCGACCACATCGTCAAAGAGTCCGCTCACCTGTGTAACCAAGTCACGACCGGCATGCATGCTGCTTCGCTGCGTAGCCGGGACCACAAAGATGGTGACCATGCCCAGGTGATCGGCCGTGCTGATCCCCATGTTGGTCCTCGACATCCCGCGAACGGCCAAGGTTGCCTCCACGTCTGGGTTCTCGAGGGCGACGATGCGTGCTTCTAGTGTCGCAAGCAGCGCCTCGGTTTCTTCTTTGGAGGCGTCGGTCGGCATTCGAACGCGCACGTCGAACATGTCTGGATCGCCTTCGGTGAACAGAATTACGTCCTTGGCCGAGAAGGCGACTCCCACCATCACCCCACACAGCGCATAGGCACCAATCACGACGCTTGCGCGATGCTGAAGCGACCATCGGAGAAGTCGCTCGTACGTGCTCACCACCCGGGCACTCGCCCGTTGCAGGCGCGTCTTTGGAGGCCCTGACTCGATCCCCTTGAGCTGCGACAGCTTCCCGAAATCAGCCATATGACTGGGTAGAATGAACATTGCTTCGACGAGCGAAGCGGCGAGTGCAGCCACGACCACCTTGGGAATGATCGCGAAGAAGTTCCCGATGACGCCTTCCATCAGGAGCAGCGGCAGAAACGCGGCCCAGCTGGTCAGGGTCGACGCGACCACCGGCCAGAACACCTCCTCTGTGCCGATCACCGCCGCCTTTCGCCGCGGCATCCCCTCCTCCATGTGCCGATAGATGTTCTCGATGATGATGATCGCGTCGTCGACCACGACGCCCAGGCACAAGATCAACGCGAGGAGGGACATCATGTTGATCGTGATACCCATCATGTGCATCGCGATGATCGCACCCGCGAGG
>CAYZDM010000331.1:0-4313 GCA_964476875.1 uncultured Sandaracinaceae bacterium
TTCTCCGGCGCCACGACTGACTGCCAGGATCACGCCGGTGAGGATGCCGCCCTTAGCGTTGGGAAGGACGATCTTGTAGACCGTCTGGAAGCGTGTCGCCCCGAGGGCCAGTGACGCGTCGCGGAACTCACGAGGAACGGTCCGCAAGGCTTCCTCCGTGGTGACGATCACTACGGGTAGGGTCAGCACCGCGAGTGTCAGCGACGCCCAAAGGATCGAGGGCTTGCCCCAGACGGGCCTCGGGTCGTCGTAGAAGAGCGCATCCATGCTCCCCCCCACGAAAATGATGAAGAAACCCAGGCCAAACAGCCCAAACACGATAGACGGAACCCCGGCCAGGTTATTGACCGCGATGCGGACCAACTTGGCGATCTTCGAACGGGGAGGCGCGTACTCGCTGAGATAGATCGCCGTTGCCACACCAACAGGGACACCTGCGAGCGTCATCAATAGGGTCATGAACACCGTGCCGTAAATGGCGGGCCAGATCCCACCACTGACCATGTCGGCGCCCGGCTTCTCGGTCAGGAACTCCGCAGAAATGACCGGCGCGCCGTGCCATACGATCTGCCCCAACAAAACCGCAAGGAGCAGCAGAATCACCACCAGCGAGGTCCCGGTGAGTCCGGCAAGAAGCCAGTCTTTCTTGGTGTACTTCACTACTCGGCCGTCAGCTTCTTCTGGAGTCTCTGAATCGCCAGATCGCCGACGATGTTCAGCACGAATGTGACGGCAAAGAGCATCGCGCCGAGGAGAAACAGAATGCGCCAATGCACATCGCCATGCGCAACTTCTCCGAGCTCGGCAGCGATCGTTGCGGTGACGGTTCGCACGCTGGTGGTGAAATCGAACATCTCCATGACCGCAGCGTTCCCGGAAGCCATGAGCACGATCATCGTTTCGCCGATCGCGCGCCCAAACCCCAATACGACGCCGGCTGCGATCCCGGGGATCGCCGCGGGCAGGACGACCCGGAGGGCGACCTGATATTTCCTGGCTCCGAGCGCCAACGCCGCCTCCGTTAGGGTCGAGGGCACGCTCTGAATCGCGTCCTCCGAGATCGTGAAGATCACAGGGACGATCGTGAGCGCCAAGCCGATTGCGGCCACGACTGCGTTCAATCTGAAGTGAAAGCCGAAGGCGGCCTGCGCCCACGACGCGATGACCATCAAGGCAAAGAACCCGAGCACCACCGACGGAATTCCAGCCAGCAGCTCGATGACTGGCTTCACGACCTCACGGACGGCTCTCGGTGCATACAGGGCGATGAACATTGCGCAGCCGATTCCAAGTGGGACGCTCATCAACATCGCGAGCAGCGTCACCTTCAACGTACCGATGAACAACGGGACTACGTTGAACTTCGCGGGCTCCCCTACGGGCTGCCAAATGTACACAGGCTCGTCATAGCCGTGCCATTCCTTTGCGAAGAAGAGATCTTTGATCTCGACCTCCTCCGCGAACTCCGTTTCCCAGAACATCGGAACCGCTTCTCGTGCGATGAAGACAAAGATGAGGACGATCGCGGCGACCGCCGTGAGGGCGAGAACGGCGATCATTCGCTCTGCGACGCGGTGCCACAAAGGGGTACGAAACGAGCTCGCCAGTTTGGAGCGGGCTCGACGTGGACGGAGGGTCACCCGTCGACGGGTCTTCGGCGCCGGGGTGTGTTCGGCAGCTTCGAGGACCTGTTCGGTCACTCGGCTGCCGCGGTGGCTTCCTTGGGAAGCGGGTAGTAGCCAACGCCCTCGACGATCTTCTGCCCATCGGCCGACAGGACAAAGTCCAGATATTCCTTAGCGATTCCGGATGGTTCGCTCGCGCTGTAGATGTTGAGGAAGCGCGATAGGGGGTACTTGCCGCTCGTCGCGTTCTGCATCGTCGGCTCGACGGGTTCACCATCGGCCGGTGCGACCTTCACGGTGCGGACGCCTTCGGAGTACGCGATGCCGCCGTATCCGATTCCTTTCGGGTCCTTGCTTACGGCGTTGATGACCGCGGCGGTTCCAGGTAAGGTCTGCGCCGTTGCGGCGAAGTCCTCGTTCTCGAGGACGTGCTCCTTGAAGTACGCGTAGGTGCCCGAATTGTTCTCACGACTGTAGAGAACGATCGCTTGGTCGCCGCCGCCGACATCTTTCCAGTTCGTCACCTGACCGCGAAAGATCTTCTTGAGTTGCGGAATCGAAAGCGCTTCTATCTTGTTCGACGCCGGGACGTACACCGCGAGCGAATCCAGCGCGACACGAAACTCCTGTGCCTCGGCGCCGCGGTGCTTCATCAGCTGCTTCCGCTCCTTGTCCTTGATGGGGCGACTAGCGTTGGCGAGGTCCGCCGTACCGTTGATGAGCGCCGCCATACCTGTCCCCGACCCGCCACCAGAAACCTGGAGCACTTTGCCCGGGTTGGCGTCCATGAACGCTTGTGCCCAGTTCTGAGCAAGGATCACCATTGTGTCGGAGCCCTTGATGGTCAGGGTCGAGTTCGCCTTAGCGCCGTCTTCCCGGTTCTTGCTCGACGTGCAGGAGGACGCGGCCAGCGCTCCCCCGAGGATTAGAAGAAACCAGCGTTTTTGTAGTGTTTTCATCGATGTGATCGCTCCGATTGCCCCGACTCTGAGATCTCTATGTGACAAGCGCGTGACAGACCAGCGACGACCCCGCGTCACCTGATTTCCGGCGCCGGCGACACAGGACTGCCACATACGAATCACGATCTCGACACCGGCACGCCGCAATTCTGTCACCCACGATCCGCAAGCTCTCGTCGATGATGGCAGTGGATCGATGCGTGGTTGCAGGTGACAGTTCGCTCTTCACGGCGCTCAGTCAGTCCTTGGGCCCGAGCGGCCCCGACCTCGAGTGCGCAACCGATGGTGAGAGCGCCATTCGGCTCCTCTCTAAGCAGGAAGTGGCCGTCTTGGTGGTCGAAGACCAGGTGGACATGAGCGCTACCGAGGTACTCAAGCGAGTCCGCGAGCGGCCCGACACCCGATCCAAGCCCGTCATTCTAGTCTCCGGGCAGGACGACGAGATCGACCGCGTCCTCGCCTTCGAGCTCGGTGCCGATGATTTCGTGGCCAAACCCTACAGCCCCAGAGAGCTCGCTCTTCGTTTGCGGGCGGTCTTGAGGCGCGCGCACGCACAAGCCGAGCAGCCCAGCAATCGGTTTCAACTCGAGCGACTGGGTATCGATGTCGCCGGACATGAGGTGACGGCGGACGGCAAGGTCGTTCCGCTCACGGCGCTGGAGTTCAAGCTCTTGGTGGACCTGACGCGTCACCGAGGATTGGTTCGTAGCCGCGAGAACTTGCTCGAAGCGGTCTGGCAGCATCCCGGCACGCTCGAGACCCGCACCGTCGACACCCACGTCAAACGACTCCGGGAGAAGCTGGGCGACATCGGTCGCCAAATCGAAACGGTTCGTGGAGTCGGTTACCGACTGAAATGACCCTCTAATGTTTAGTGATTTCGACAAAAAGAAGAAGGAGTCCACCGAGGAAAGAGGACGCATGGGCCTGTCGTTAGCTGTGTCATCGGTGGTCTACGTCGTTGCTGCTGTGGGAGTTGCCGCAGCGGTCGCTACGGCAAAAGTCGTGGTGGACCGGCAGGAACGAGATGTCGAGATCCAGTTTGCCTCTGCTCCAACTCAACCGAAGACGGAGCAGCCGAAGCCGAAGCCAAAGCCCAAAGCGATCAAGAAGAAGGAAGAGCCGAAGGAAGTCAAAGCCGATCCAGGACAGAAGCGGGGGCTGAGTGCGCCGCAAGAGATTCCGGATGAAGAGCTCCAAGAGGCGAGCGACGGCCGACTCGCCGAGGTCGAAGAGATCAACATCGACGAAATGATCGGCGGCGGCGGAAGCAAAGGGAAAAAGAAGTCCGGCCCGCGGCAGAGGCGCGAAACAGTGCGCCGTCCGAAATTCCTCAGCGGCTGTCGTGCACCAAACGTCCCGCTCGCAGTCCGTACCAGCGCGGAGACGATTCGAGTCCGGGTTCGGCTTCTGGTCATGCCCGACGGCGTTCCGGCGACTGCAGAGATGGAAGAGTCACACGAGCTCATCCCGGACGAGTCCATCATCAACTGTGCGCTGGCTCAGCGATTCGAGCCCGCGCGATTGCCCGATGGAACGGCGGTCCCGTATCCGTACCGCCGACAATTTACGTTCAAGCCCTCCAATATCTGAGAGCGAAAGGTACCAGCCATGGAAATCAACCTACTAGAGATGTGGCACACGATGAATCCCATCGTGAAGAGCGCGGTCGTCGTTCTGACGATTCAGGGCATCTGGGGAATCACCGTCACCGTCGACCGACTCT
>CAYZDM010000332.1:0-4298 GCA_964476875.1 uncultured Sandaracinaceae bacterium
CGGCGACGACATCGTCGAAGACCTCGTATTGGGGATCGAGCTCGCGCTCCTTGGGCACGAGCCTCTGTTCTGCATCGAAGCAGGGGTGCTGAGCGACCTTCCGAACTCGCGTGGGGCCGCGCTGCAACAACGACGACGGTGGGAGCACGGTCATCTCGGGACGCTGGTACGGCACGGCCCGCGCCTGATTCGCGAAGGGGTTGTCCGTCGCCGGCTCGGACTTATCGCGATGGGTGCTGACCTTATCGTGCCGCCGCTGGCGCTGCTCGTAGCACTCTTGGCGTTGGTCTTGGGCATTGCGGGCTTGCTCGTTCTCCTTGGAGGCTCGACGCTCCCGGCTTGGATCGCTGGTATCGCAATCAGTCTCGTCGGGCTCGGAGTCATGCTCGGGTGGGCGCGCTACGGACGGGAAGCAGTGCCGTTTCGGTACCTGCTCCTCGTTCCACTGTACGTGCTTTGGAAGCTGCCGCTGTACGTGGCGTTTCTATTCGGGCGCCGCGAGCGGCGATGGCGACGAACCGAACGTTGAAACCCTGAGCTCTATCGGGCAAAGCGCGCCTTGAGTCGAAGGAACGGCGTCTCATAGAATCGGTAACTGAGCTCGGCCACCGCGATCGTGCCCAGCGCCGCAAGAGGAAACAGGAACGGGTCGGGAAGCCCGCGCTCCGCGAGCCGGTCGGTGAAGTGCACGACGAACACGTGAAGCAGGTACATGCCGTAGCTGAGAACTCCGATGCGGACGACGACAGGCCGTCGCATGAGAGGGGCGAGGAGGTGATCCTCCCGGACGACCGCACTGGCGAGCAGGCCCATCATCAGCAGGTGAATGGTCAGCCGCGGCCACCCTCTCAGGTCCTCAGGCATCAGCACCAGCGCCACCACCAATGCGACGGTCAACCACAGGGACGTCATCCGATGCCCAAGCGCGCGCGAGACCCCCTCGAACCCCCGGCGAGTGTGCAGGATGTGCGCGAGCAGCACGCCGAGTAGAATGGGAGTGAAGGTCGTTTCGCGCAGCATTCGGAGGTCGTTGGGGCCGGCACCAAGACTGGCCAGGGCCCCATCGAGCAACCCGAAATGAACTAGCTGACTCAAAATGAGCAGACCAAAGAGAACCCACAAAGGACGGGGAACGAACTTCTGAATCGGCGGCCATAGCAGGTAGAACTGTTCCTCGGCGGATAGAGACCAAGTGATGTCCAGAAGGTTTCCGACTACAAACCAATTCGTGGTGTAGGTGAGCAGATAGGGCAGCGAGTGGCGCATCGACTGCCACGTCTCGCCGTCGGGGCGGAAGACCATGGACAGCAGCGCGGTCCCGATCACGACACCATAGTAGAGCGGCATGATGCGCAAGGTCCGACGCGCGTAGAAGGCTTTGAGCGAAATTTCCGCGTTCCGGTCACGCTCTCGCAAGAGGAGAGTGACGATCAGAAAGCCGCTGAGCACGAAGAACATGTCCACGCCGAGGAACCCTCGGGTCCCGACGCGACCGAGGTTCATGTCTCCGCGTGAGTGATGCCAAATGACCGCAAGAATGCTCACGCAGCGAAAGCCATCGAGCGAACCGAACGTGCGGCGTGCGCGGTAGGCCGCGTAGTCGGACATGCCGAATGTCTTCTAGCACCTTGGTCGGAGCCTGGCAGGTTGCCACACCCTCGAGAGAAGCGACCTCCGATGTGAGGATCCCAACAATGCGGATTTGCTGCGCCGGAGGGCTCAGGTTAGGCTGAGCCTCTTCTGCCCCCCCGCGCATCATGCTGATTGAAAGAAACCTCGCTGTGTTCTCCGCAAGCGATTCCGGACGCTTCAACGCCGGTTCTCCCTTTGTGGGTCGAGTCTTTCGCGACGCTGTTGGCGCTCGCGCGCCGCGTCGAGACCGCGATGAACATCTCCAAGCGGCGGTAGCGTGGCTCAAGCGGGCCGTGAGCGCGACCCCGGATCAGGGCGTCAGTTACGGCTACTCCATTCGCGGGGGTTGGCGGCCTTCGTACCGAGAGACCTCAGGCTACATTGCTGTCACGTTCTTCGACCTCGAAAGGCACCGCGCGGACGCCGAGTCTGGAATCCTCGCGCGCTCGATCTCGAATTGGCTGTGCGAAGTTCAGGAAAGCGATGGTTCCATTGCGAATCCCCGGTATCGGCGAGGTGAAGGCATCGTGTTCGACACGGGCCAGGTGCTGCTCGGCTACGTTCGGGCCTACAGAGAAACAGGCGAAGCGCGATTTCGTGACGCAGCGGTCCGGGCATCGTCATGGCTTGCAGCCCATATAGACCCAGATGGGGCCTGGCGAAGAAACACCCACCTCGAAACGCCCCACGCCTACAACACGCGCGTGGCTTGGGCGATGCTCGAGTGCCATCAAATCGCGCCAGATCAAGCTATCCTAGAGGCCGCACGCAACAACCTCGATTGGGCGCTCCGCCAAGAGCGCGATGGCTACTTTGGGAGCTGCGCGTTCAAGCAGGGGGTGGCCCCCTTCACTCATACGATCGCATACGCGATTCGCGGCTTTATCGAATCGGCGCGCCTGCTCGATGAGCCACGATACGAACAAGCTGCCGTACGCGCCGCTGATGCCGTTCTCGAACATGTGCGATCCGACGGCTGGATCCCCGGGCAGATCGACGAATCCGGGCAACCCGCGGCGCGCTACTGCTGCCTAACTGGGAACTGCCAACTGGCCATCATTTGGTTGCAGCTCTACGAATCGACCGGCTCAAAGCGCTACCTCGCAGCGGCCAAGCGGAGTTTGAGATTCGTAATGGACCACCAAGATCTAGCCACTTCCAATCCAGCCCTTCGTGGAGCGATCAAGGGCTCACATCCAATTTGGGGATCGTACGCAACACTTTCCTATCCGAATTGGGCGGCAAAGTTCTTCATCGATGCGCTCCTGCTGTGGAACGAGCTCGAATCATGAGGTCGGTTCCGATATTGAACTGCGATGTCGATGCGGTCACTTTGGGCGCTGCGACCGACTGGGCTCGTGATTGGATCCATGACGGCCGGCGCGGATATATCTGCACCGTAAACGTAGCGATCCTCATGATGATGAGATCCGATCCCAAACTGCAACGCTTCGTCGACCGCGCGTCGCTCGTCGTTGCCGACGGGCAGCCGCTGGTCTGGGCCTCGCGTCTTCAGGACCAACAACTCCCTGAACGAGTCACCGGAGTCGATCTCGTCGATGAGCTGTGCGCACTCGCAGCTAAAGAAGGCTTTGGTGTGTACTTTCTCGGCGCGCGGCTTCCCATAGTAGAGGCTGTGGCTCAGCGCCTGACCGAGCGACACCCCGGGCTCGACGCGTGCGGCATCGCGGATGGGTACTTCGACCCCAGCGAGGCTTCGCAACGTGCCCAAGCCATTCGCAAGAGCGGAGCCAACATCCTCATCGTCGGCATGGGCGTGCCCCTTCAGGAAGAGTTCATCGAGAACCATTGGGACCAGCTCGGAGTTCAACTCGCGATTCCGGTCGGGGGCAGCTTCGACGTCATCGCAGGTGCGAGCCGCCGTGCTCCGGTTTGGCTCCAGCGGATCGGCATGGAATGGTTCTTCCGGCTCGTTCAGGAACCCGGCCGGCTTTGGAAACGATACCTAGTCACGAACACCCAGTTCATTTTTCACCTCACTAAACAGTTCCTCTTCGAGCGCGGCAAGGAGGTCGACCGCGCGGCACCCAGGCACCGCTAGGGTCGATCGATGAAGAAGATGTCGACAAAGACGAAGATCCTGATCGTCATGGGAACGCGGCCGGAGGTCATTAAGCTGGCCCCGGTGGTCATCGGCGCTCGTAGTCGTCCCGATGAATTCGAGACCATCGTCGTCACCACGGGCCAGCATCGGCACATGCTCGATCAAATGCTCGGGGTATTCGAGATCGCTGTCGACGTGGATCTGGACCTCATGAAACCCAATCAAGGTTTGACCTACGTCACGACGGCAGCCCTCACCGGCCTGCACGACGTCATCGGGCAAGTGCGGCCCGACTGGGTCATAGTGCAAGGAGATACGACGACCACCCTCGCTGGAGCATTGGCGGCGTTGTACCAGCAGGTGCCGGTTGCTCACATCGAAGCCGGGCTTCGAACGTATGACAAGCGACAGCCCTTTCCCGAAGAGATGAACCGAAGGCTCACTACCCAGATGGCCGACGCACACTTCGCCCCGACGACGCGATCCCGCGACAACCTGCTCCGCGAAGGCGTGTCCGAAGATGCTATCTGGGTCACCGGCAACACCGGGATCGACGCGCTGTTTCTCCCTCTCGAATTCAACCAGAACGGAGCGGCGACAC
>CAYZDM010000333.1:0-4265 GCA_964476875.1 uncultured Sandaracinaceae bacterium
GTCCACCACGCCGCCGCCGCCCATCGAAACGGCGCAAGAAAAAGAAAAGCTCGTTCGATGTAGTCCAGGGCGGTCGCGCCGACGAGCCACGCTGGCTAAACTGAGCCCATGTGTCGCCATTCAGTCGAGCTGGTTCTCGGGGCGCTCGCGCTCTCGGCAAGCATCGGCTGTTCGAGTCCAACCGAGTATCAGACGCCGGTGTACGATACCTGCTACTCGGTGGAGAACTGCGTCGCGACGGCTTCGCTGTGCGAGGAGCTGAGTCTGGATTTCGCCGGCTTCACCTACTCCAACGCCATCTGCACCCTCGCCTGCGATCGCGGCGGTGCCCTCTCGCCCGACTGCCCAAGAGGTTGGGTCGGTCGCTTGGGCAGTTGCTATCCCTCGAGCATCGCCGGCGGAATCGACGACACCTCGGTCTGTCTGGAGCCATGCAACTTCGATGAAGACTGCCAGTTGGGCTTCCGCTGTCTCGGCGCGGAGGACCTGTGCGGAGGGGAAATCGCTACCTGCCCGATCGACCCAACAGACACGATTTGCGTCCCGGGACCCTATTGACGCTTTTGAGGCTCCCCGGCCGGACGCGTGCTACCTCAGTCGAATGAACGTGTGCCGATCGCAGCGCAGGGCTTTGGCGCTGGTCGTGTTTTTGGCGGGCGCGTTGGCCGCAGGCTGCTCAGGGCGCAAACAGGTTCCCTTCGGACTGAAAGACGCCGGAACCACGGTCGAACCGGAGGCCCCGGGCGAAGAAGGTGCTACCGAGTTGCCGGTCGGAACTGCGTTCGGACCGAATCAAGTGGAGGTTCCAGTCGCGGAGTCCACCCTGGTCTTGGAAGCGGGCTACGCGCTGTCCGCGCTCCAGCTCGACCTCGACGGAAGCGAGCCGATGGATGTCCTGGTCGTGTCGGCAGACCCACAGGAGGTTCGCCTCCAAGCGGCCTACCCGAGGGGGCTCGACGTGACGGCACGGCGAATCGATTCGTTCCTCGTTCCCAGTGATTGCGTAGAGCCGACCGCCGAGCTTAGACAGCTTTCCGCATCCCTGGTTGCCGTCCGCGTCGAACACCGGTGCGAGGCCGGACCACGCACCAACATTTGGCTCATCACGATCGAAGCGCAGCCACGCGTTCGTGAACGGATCACCGTACTGCCACCCAACGAGCGCTCCACCGGGCCGATCGAAGTGGCGCTACGCGTCGAAGACCAGGACGCCGACGGCTACGACGACGTGATAGCCGACGTGCGCATTGGAGGGACCCAGATCCCGTTAGCTTGGCTCAACAGGCCGGGCGGCTTCGCGAGAGATGGCTCGCAACCTGAAGCCGCGCTCCGTGAGCTCGCCGACACGGCTTGGGCGTCGCTCGATTCCGACCTTCCCAGAGCCAAGAAGGGCGCGTTGACGGTCATCGAAGCGTTCGTTGCCCTCTGCCGCGAAAGCGGTGCAGCCCGAATCGGGCTCTCGGGCACGCATGGTCTGCAATGCCAACAGTCCCCAGCGACCGCGCGGGCGATCTCGGTCGCCACCGCAGCAGCGATCCGACGCGGTAACTTCGTCCAAGCCCTCGAGTTGCAACGCTGGTGGGAAGACAGTGCCGCGCTACCGACTCCCGAGGAACGCGAACTGGTGCAAGCCGCGTGGCGCAGGGCCAAGGCGAGCACGACAGCGACATGGCGCACGGTCGGGCGCGAGCTGAGTCCCGCATCTCTCTATTTCCGTGACGCCGACACGCTCGTCGTCGCGGGGAGATCATCGCGCGCCATTCAGTTGAGCACCGGAGCCGAGAGCAGGCTCGCAGAGGCCGATGTCCTGCCGCCAATCCGAGATCCAGATAGTCGATTCGCGGTCAGGTCGGTGAGGGAAACCTGCGCCGGATTCGAAGCCGAGGTGGGGCCCATCCGTGGCAAGCAGACACATCGGGTTCCGATCAACCGACGCTCGAGCAAGGCGCCCTGCAAGAGGCCGATCGATCGCCAAGCGTCTGTATTCGATTGGGCGGTGCTAGGCTGGGCTCCACAGGGTTTGGTGGCGGCTTCGGGGGATCTGCTGCGCGTCGTGCCGCTCAACGCATTCGCCAAGCCAGCGGGAACCCCCATCGACTTGAACAACGGCAGCCCCTTGCCCGCGCCCATTCGCGGTGCCCGCATCACGGAAGACGGGGCGCGCTATGTGATCCCGCACCGGGAGGGCATCGTCGTGCGTGACTGGAGAGGCGGCGGCGCAGGGCTCTGGTTACGACCCGCCGACTGGAGCACGGTTCCGGGGGAGCTCCGGAGCATCGCGATCAGTCCTGATGGGCGGCAAGTCGCAGTGCAAAAGGGAAGCGAGATCCGGCTTCTCAATTGGTAGCGCCTCTTTCGTCGTGCCGTGATCCGACGAGTCGGTGAAGGTAGGCCTGTGTCAGATGCCTCACAATCGGTGCTGCGAGCCGATGGACCCGAACGGTTGTCTGGCCAGTTCGTCCCTTAGTTATGGCAGTCTCGCGGAGCGCTCTCCGCCCAGGTGTGGGGCGCATGCCCGTTGAGTGATCGCCCCGCCGCGCGTCTGCGCGCGCGTGACCGAGTTAGTCGAGGATCGAAGGATGACACCGATACGACTTGGACAACTGTTCGCGTTTGCCTTCTTGCCGCTCGCCGCTGCATGCGGGAGCGGAACCGAGGGTGGTACGACCGGCGACACCCAGTTGCCGGCGGCACGGGTGGCAGCGTCACGCTGACCAACCCTCGGATCCCGACTACGTGTCTGATCGGGGGCGCGGCGTGTAACCCGGCCAACTATGGGGCGTCGGTTCCTGGCAGTCGGCCGAATACGGACTGCGTCCCAGCAGGCACATTCAACCCGTGCCAGGCCATCGTGACGGTACCGACGAGCAGCGACTGCACGCCGGATGACACCTACAACCTGCCCGCCGCAGTGTTCAACGCGCCGCCCACGCCTAACGAGATCAAGGTCAACGCCTCCGGTCTTTCGGTCGCCCTGCGGTGCACGATGGCGGTCGACTCGGGCGGTCCCGATGGAGTCGGCGTGCCCGACCAGGCGAGCACGACACCGTCGAGCCTCCTCCCGACGTACAATATCCAGATAAGCGGCGGCGGCGGTTGCCCCTGAACTCCAGAAGGATGACCCACCGATCGGCGATGCTATAGTCCCGACGCCTTGCGCCAGATTCCGACACTTTTGTTGGCCGCTGTCCTTCTATTGGTAGTCAATGCCTGTAGTGGCGCCCGGTCACGTCCGTCCACCCCCTGCCTGTCAGATTCGGAGTGCCGGGCCGATCGAATTTGCCACGAAGGCAAATGCCGGTTTGTTGAAGAGGTGCTGACCGAGCTCGCCTTGCCTCCCGCCACCGGAGCCGGCGACCAGTCGAGCGCAGTCCCGCGAAGCGCCAACGGCTTCATGGGCGATGCGGCGCACACCGGACGAAGCGAGAACCGCGGCCCCTCGACCACCCCCGCCCAGGCGTGGACCTACCAGACGGGAGCCCGGGTGTTCGCTTCCCCAATCGTCGGGCACGACGGCACGGTGTACGTCGGGTCCCTCGATGGTCAGTTCGTCGCGTTGAACCCGGACGGCTCGTTGAAGTGGCGATACTCTGCCGGGCAGAAGATCTATCCGAGCGCGCTGATCACCGGTTCCTCGATTATCTTCGGCACGAATCAGAAAGAGCTAGTTTCACTTTCGCTTCAGGGACAACCAAGGTGGAAGCTTCCCTTGCACGACGCCGTCGACGCCTCGGCCACGCTGGGTCCTGACGGCCGAATCTATGTGGTCGCCAACGGCGCCTACGCCGTAGACCTGCTCGGACGCTTGCACTGGCACAAGCCAACGGCCGACCACGTGCGAACCGCACCGGTGATTCACCCCGCGCACCTCGTGATCATCGGGACCACCGAGGGGACGCTCATCGCGCTTCGGCCCGACGGCTCACTTGCCTGGGAGGTGGCGCTGGGCGGTGCGATCGAAGGAGCCGCCTCAGTCGGGGATGACGGTCAGATCTACGTAGGGACCGGGCGCGGCGAAATCGTCCAGGTCGACGCGACAGGCGCGGTTGGCTGGCGATTCAAGACAGGTTCGGAGGTCCGAGCGACCCCGGCGATCGCCAGAAATGGCACAATTGTCGTCGGCTCGTATGACGGGAAGGTCTATGCCATAAGCCCCTCAGGCGCCCTTCTTTGGAAGGTGGCCACCGGGGGCCGAGTACGAGCCTCAGCTCGAATCGATGCGGATGGTCGCATCTACGTGGGCTCACAAGACAACTTCCTCTACT
>CAYZDM010000334.1:0-4262 GCA_964476875.1 uncultured Sandaracinaceae bacterium
AGCGGATGGTCTGGGCCCCGGACGTTGGAGACGATGAGATTGGCTGGCGGTGGCGTGACGTCGCTGAGACCCGATTGCGAGAACGCGCCGAGCACCCACCGGTAAAGCGCGGCCGGCGCTGCTTCCGACCAGTCGAGCATCGTCTCGATCCCCAGTTGACGCTGCACTTCCTTCGACTGCTCCGTGACCGCGTGAATCTGCTGCAAGCGCTCGGCCGGATCGCGAACATCGTTACACAACGACGTAAAGAGATTGGCCACCCGGTTACCCGCCTCCCGCGGCGCATCCCCCGGCATCGAAACCGCCATCGGAACGCTGGCGATCAATGGCTTGGACAAAGTCTCGCCACGCGTCTCGAAAAAGCGATCAAGCGCTCCGGCCACAGTCGCCAGCACGACATCGTTGAGGGTCACCCGGGCGGCATTCTTCACGGCCTTGAGCTCCGCAACCGGCAACGATGTAGTGGCGAACGATCGTCGCGGCGAAAGGGTCCGGTTGAAGACCGTGCGGGGCGTCAGAAACGGATACGGAACATCCGTCGCGCGATGCTTGAGGTTCTGTAGGACGTTCACGCTGCCCGTCACGGTGCGCTTCACGAGCGGCCCGAGGGTCCCGATCTGTTCCTTCTGATCACGCACCGCGTCCTTGATGAGCCTCCGCCGCGACGGAATCGGCTCCGGCACCCACGCGGGATTGGGTGCGTTGAGTTCATTCTGATCGGCTTGCAGCGACATCACCTTGGCCAGCATCGTCGCGGACGCAACACCGTCAGCAAGGCTGTGGTGGATCTTCGTCACGAGGACGACGCCGCCATCAGCCAGCCCTTCGAGCAGCCAAGTCTCCCAAAGCGGTCGGTCTCGGGGCAGCTGAATGCTCGCGATCTCTCCGATCGCCTGGTCCATCTCCCGCTGGCCGCCGGGGGCCGCAATCTTCGACCGATAGAGATGCCTGCCGATGTTGAAGTTGGGGTCGTTCACCCACATCGGGTGATGAATTCCCCCCGGAACCTCGACGGGCCGAAGTCGAAGTCGCGGAACCAAGTGCAGCTTACTCTCCATCGACATGCGAACGAGATCGAACACGTCCGAGTACGGAATCTTGGCGGGCAGATCGACGACCGCCACCTTCAGCGTGTGCATGTGCACGCTGGGCGTCTCCATGTAGAGAAACGAAGCGTCCTGCCCCGTGAAGCGTTCCATTCGCCCTCAGCGATCCAGAACCGCGAAGCCCGCGCTGTGAAGACGATGGTCTACAAACGGCGCCACCTCGGATGACCAAAAGAAACTCACGTGTCCACCGGCAAACCAACGAATGCCGGGTTGCCCCCAATGCTCCCACAAACGCTCCGCTTGTTCGGCAGTCGAAACCTTGTCGTCGCTTCCGGCGAAAATGAAGCGGTTCTCGAGCGTCGTCAGAGGCGTGACCGACAAAGGAGACACGAGCTCGAACAGCTCGCGGGTGCGAACTCCGAGCACGCCGTTGTCCTCCGCTTCTTGGCGCTGGTCGAGCGGCGCGTGGTGTACGAAGAGGTCTGGGATGTCGCAGACTGGAATACCGGCGATCACGACGTCGACGTTCTCGAGACCGGCCAGCAAGGCCGAGACATACGAACCCATCGACAAACCGTAGAGCCCGATCTTGGTCGCCCCTTGTGCGCGCGCCCACTGGATCAAGCGCCGGGTGTCCCACACCGCTTGGGACACGCCGTGAAACGCGTCGAGCAGATCGAACGACAAGAGCGACGCGATCGGCAGCTCTGGTGGCTTTCGGGGCCCGTGCAGCGGTAGCACCGGCATCAACAGGTTGAGGCCCAGCTCGTGATGCAGCATTTCGGCCCGAAACCCTGCAAAATCGGCGTAAGGGCCACCAGTCCCGAGCCCATGGAGACAGATCAGCCAGGGACGCTCCGGATCACTGTGCCGCGCAACCCAGGCATGACCGACGTGATTGCGCTCGTAGTTGTTCCAGCGGTCGCTCGCCGGATCAGCCGCGGGCGCGGAATACTCGCTCTCGAAGGACAGCCACTCGAATCGCATCGACGGATGCCACGCCGGTTCGATCGTCGGGGACAAGAGCGGTGGCGGCATCGCATGAAACGCACTCGGCGCGGCCGGTCGACCATCGCGATACAACGCATGGGCGCCCGCGATCTCCTCACCGACCCGTGCCAAATCTCCGGGGCCCGGGTAACGATGCGGCCTGCTCATCGCCGAGAGGAACATTCGATCGACCGAACGCCCGGCGAAGCGCGCGAGGCCGGTGTACGCATTGCTGCGTGCGAGACGAAGACTGTCGGCGGGGGCCTGCTTCTTCGCGCGCGCCCTCCGACTTCTTCGCCGACGCGGGCCGTCCGCGGAGATCGGCGCGCGCCACGGAAACAACCGATGAATCAAACCCGACCACGCGCCTGCAACAACCATGGGTATCTCCAGTCGATCGAAAATAGAACATGTACTATTTTCATTCAACCCGACTCCGTATAGAAGGGATCAAAGAACGCGTAGAGCGATCAGCGCAGATGACACGACGCGCAGGTTTTGCGCCAACCTACGATGAGCCACAAAGCCAACAGTCTTGAGCAGAAACTGCCACCGAGTGTAGTGAAGGCAGTGCGCACCTTCATGGAGACCGGCTTTTGGAACCGATGGGCCGAAGCGACCGAAGCCGCGCTGCAGGAGCCGGCGCGGCAGTTCGATCCGGACTTCATGCGCAAGCTCGTCCCGAAGATGCAAACCTTCTCAAGGTACTTCAGCGCCGAGGTGCGCGGCATGGATCGTGTGCCGAAGAGCCCGGCCCTCCTAGTGGGGAACCACTCGGGCGGCATCATTACGCCGGACACCAGCGCGGTGTACGCCTCCTGGTACAGCGTGCGCGGCTTCGACGACCCCTTGATGGGACTCGCGTTCGACGGGGTCTACGGGGTCCCGGGTTGGCGCCAGCTCATGCAGAAGATCGGACAGATGCCGGCGAGCATGGACAACGCAGAGGCCGCGTTGGGCGACGGTTCCTCGGTGCTGCTGTATCCCGGTGGTTCATACGAAGTGTTTCGTCCTTGGAAGGACCGAAACCGCATCGTGTTCAACGGCCGAAAGGGCTTCATTCGCCTCGCGCTCAGGGCTGGCGTTCCCGTAGTCCCAGTCGTCGGGCACGGCGGACACGAAACGACGATCGTCCTGACGCGCGGCGAGCGGTTGGCCAAGCTACTCGGCCTCGACAAGGTGCGCATGGACGGGGCGCCGCTGCTCTTTCAGGTCCCGTGGGGCGTATCGGTTCCTGGCCTGCCCGGCGTGCCGCTCCCGGCGAAGATCACGGTGCAGGTGTGCGAACCACTCGATTGGAGCCGTTTCGGTCCGGAGGCCGTGGACGATCCCGAAGTGCTCGAACACTGCTACCAGGAGATCACCTCTCTCATGCAGGCGACCCTCGACGAACTCGCGATCGAAAATCCTCGACCGCTTCTCAGCCGATTCATTCCACGGAAAGGTTGAAGCCACATAGCGATGTTTCTCGGCGCACCGACCATAGCCTGGGCCTTCTTGGCGGTCAGCCTCGTCGGCGCCGTGTTCACCGCCAACGCGTTCGTGCCCGTGCGGCGCGTCCCGGCTTTGTTCATGCCGAGTTTTTTCGGGTCGTGGCTGACCGCCGAGCTGGCGATTCATCACGTGTTCTGGCAGGCGATCGCCGCCCTGGTGTTCGTGAAGCTTGGCGCCCTCACAGCATGGCCAGGTTGGGCTGGCTTGCTGATCACGTTCGGCTCATGGCTCGGCCTGCTCGTCCTGTTCGCAGATGGCAATCGCGCACGAAAGACATTCGACGCAGCACTGCAAGGCGTGCAAACGGTCCGCGAAACGACAGGCGTGCCTCGTCGCCATGTGGTGTTGCCATTTTACAAGAGGCGACGCGGCGTAGAGGTGACGCGGGACATCGTCTACCGACGGGTGGCCGGCACCATTCTGAAGCTCGATGTCGTGGCGCCGGCAAGCCCGGGCACCAATCGACCTGCGATCCTTCAGATCCACGGCGGCTCCTGGGTGATGGGCGACAAACGCGAGCAAGGCTGGCCGTTGATGTCCCACCTCGCGGCGAACGGCTGGGTTTGCTTCAACCTCAACTACCGTCTCAGCCCTGGCGCCACATTTCCCGATCACCTGGTCGACCTCAAAGCAGGGCTCGCCTGGGTTCGTGAGCACGCCGAGGATTGGGGCATTGACCCAGGCTTCATCGCCGTCGAATCCGTCTGTCATGTCAACCACTGCGCCATC
>CAYZDM010000335.1:0-2490 GCA_964476875.1 uncultured Sandaracinaceae bacterium
AAACGCCGAGAACACATCGAAATTCGATTTCATCGCTAGTAGATAGGCAAAACATAGGCCCCCGTCAGAGCGGTTCTCATAACGCCGCCACCTTCGCCTTTCGTATCGCCCGCAAGCAGACCGGCAACCTCGACGCCACGTATTCACCCGTTGGCTCGCGGGCGCAGCTGGTTCAGGACCCGGCGTTCTCTGCCGCGTTCGTCGCTCTCCCAGCTGAGCTATGGCCCCAAAGGGAGCCCGGCTCAGCACCCCACGCGTCGCGCGCAAACACGCCCTCGGATTTCTTGACCTTTCCAGTTGCCCCGGCGAAACGGGAGGGCGATGCGAGCGCTCGTCTTCTTCGTCCTGTTGCTCTCCGCGTGCAGCGGATACGACGATCTAGCGTTGCTCGAAATAGAGACGGTTGAGCCCTCTGAAGTTGAGCCCGGCGGTACGCTTCGCATACAGGGAAGTGGCTTCCCGCTCGGTCGCGCACCGGCGATCGTGTTGCGGGGTACGGTTCATCGTCCCGGCCTTCAGCCGAGAACCGTCAGCGCCAAGTTGACCGGCACGGTTCAGTCCGAGTCGCTCATCGAGATTCCGATCGAAGACACGCTGATCGATGCGCTTGGCGGCCGCGCGACGCTCGATGGAGAGCTCAGAGTCGGATTTCGCGCTGCTGACGACCATCGTGATGTGTTCTCGACCGAGAAGGTTCGGATCGATCTCTTGCCGGACACGACGACACTGCTCCGCGTGAACAGTGCGCACGACGAGCAGGCTGAGTCGGCTGGCGCGCGCAGCTTTGGACTCGAACTTTCGCGAGAGGACCTCGGTACGGTGGGAGTGCGCGTGGAGTCGGTCGATTCCGGAGGTCTTGCTGCGATGCAGGGAGTCAGGGCTGGCGACGTGCTCGTCGGCCTCGATGGGATGAGCCTCTACAGCGCGCGCGACTTCCTTCCCGATCCGAGTCGGAGCGAGTCGACGGTGCTCGTGGCCCGCGATGGACTCAGCGGGGTTCATTCCCTCCGGTGGCCGCACGAGGCGACCGAGCGTCCGTTCGACCCCATCGCACTCGGACTCTTCGTTCTCCTCGGACTCCTGCTCGGATGGGTTTCGCCCGTGACTCTGTGCCTTCGGCCCCGTGCCGCCAGGGTCTCGCTAACGACGTGGCTCACCCGCGCCAGCCTGATTCTGGTTCTGGCCGGGCTGCTACTTTCTATTCCAGCCCTGCAATGGACAACCATGTGGATCCTCGGCCTGGGCACCTTCGCCGCCCTACTGACACTGGCCACGAGGTATCGCGCCGGCGCCACCAGTTTTGCGTTCGCGGTCATTGCCGCGCTGACCGTCATGCTGCTGGCAAGAACCGCAAGCATCTCGGCGATTGTTGCCGCACAAACCCCGTCCGTTCTCCGCTGGTACCTCTTCCAGTCGCCGGCCTCGTTTCTCGCTTTCGGCGCATACCTCTTCGCGCTCGCGGCCGTGACCCCTCGCAAGGGATTTTCGCCTTCGCTTTACTCCGCGGCGGCGGCCGTGTTTGGTGCAGCCCTGTTTCTCGGAGGCTGGCCCTTAGCGGACTCCGCGGTAGGAATCGCGGTACTGGTCACGAAGTCGGTCGCGCTGCTCTTGACCGCCCAGGTTTTCGACATGAGCCGAAAAGCCGCGACCGGCTGCGCGGGGTTGGGTCTGGGCCTCGCTTCGATCGGCCTCTTCGTCGACCTTGGCGCCCTCTTTCCTCAGTGGAGCGCACTCGCGGTAGGGTGCGTCTGCGCCGTGTCCGTTCGGGCGCTCGTTCCGCCGCTGCGCCGCCAGTCGACTCCCGCGCTCGTCTGAACGCTCAGGCGGTGTGCTTCAGGAAATCAGTGAGCAGTTCGCGTTGCTGAGCCGACGGCGACAAGAACTGCAATCCCGTTTCATGGTAGCGATCCCCGGCGGGATTAACCCAACGAATCGACGCTGCACATTCGAACGGCACGCGATTCGGATCCTCGATACCGTCTTGCGTCAAAAAGAAGCTGACGGTGACCACTTCCCCGACACCGAGCTTCCGCCCGAGCCTGATCGCGGCGCCGCCGATGCTCAGGTTCTTCGTTTCGGCATGTAGGGTCTGACCCGAGATCACCAGCTCACAGGAAATACTTACGGTATGTCGGTCGGATTTCCGTTGTTGCGTCGCTTGCGCCACATCTTCATCATGAGGAAGTTGAGGCGCCGCGCAAAATTGCCGGCATCAATGGAGCTGCGAACGCCGCGCGCGAGAACGAGCGCGAACCTCGTCCGCCTCCGCGCTGAGTTCACCGTTCCCGGGCTCGTCGCGCACCAGCCCCGCATAGATGGCGAGGGAACGCTTGAAGTGCCCCTGCTCAGCGAGAATGCGCGCCATGGTTCGCGTTGGGAACGGTTCCTCGAACATCCCGGCGCTCCTGGAGAATACCCCAGCAGGAGGGCGGCTCGGAGGCCCGGACCCAGGCGTCGACCCCGCCGGCACTGGCTCCGGCGCTGACTCTG
>CAYZDM010000335.1:2590-4227 GCA_964476875.1 uncultured Sandaracinaceae bacterium
CTGACTCTGGCACCGACTCTGACGCTGGCACTGACTCTGGCACCGACTCTGACGCTGGCACTGACTCTGCACCGGCCCCTGACTCCGGGGCTCCGCGCCCGGCGACCTCTTCGCGGGGCTCTTCCTGGGCCGCCTGCAGCGCCCACTTCGCGAACCCCAGGACCTTGCCCAGGATGCCCTCTTGTGGCGGCCCGCCCGTCTGGTTCCGAATCGCGTGAATCAACTGGCCCCGACTCATGGCGTAGGTGTCGCGCACACCCATCCGCTCAGCCTCTTCTCGAAGCTCTCGTGTCGTTAGGTTGTACAGTCGGGTCAGATCCATCGAACCAAGTCCGGGTTCAGCTGTTGTAGCGCGTTCTTGGCTTGCTTGCAGTCGCGATCGATCTGCCGGCGCAAAGCCTCCAGACCATCGAAGTTCGTTTCCCCCCGGATGCGCCCGACGAAGCCGACCCGCATGCGCTTTCCGTAGAGATCTTCGTCAAACCCAAACAAGTGCACCTCGACCGAACGCCCCGCCTCGAAGGTCGGCCGATTGCCGAGGTTGGCTACCCCGTGGAGCAGCGGCGCCCCCGTTTCGTTGAGCACCCGTGCCACGACGGCATAAACTCCATCCTTCGGGAGTTGCAGCGCGTCGACCTCGAGGTTCGCGGTCGGGAACCCGATCTCACGCCCCCGCTGATCCCCGCGAATGACGAGACCTGCCGTCTCGTGGACTCGCGTCAGCATCGCGGCGGCAGCCTCGACATTACCGTCTTCGCCCAACGTTCGGCGCAGGCGCGTCGAAGAGACCGCCTCGCCTTCGTACATGACCGGTTCGACCAGCTCGACGGTGAACCCCTCCCGCTCGCCCCATTGCTGCAAGGTGGCGATGTTGCCGGAGCGCTTGTGCCCAAAGTGGAAGTCCGGGCCTACGATCACGCCGCTCGCGGCGCAGGCATCCAGCAGGACCCGCTGCACGAAGCGATCCGGGGTCATTCTGGAAAACTCATCGTCGAACGGGAGGACCACCACGTCGTCGCACCCCGCTGCCTTCAAGATCTCTACTCGACGCTTCATGTCGGTGAGAAGCACCGGCGCCCGGTCGGGAACCAAAACCGCAGTCGGATGCGGATCGAAACACATGGCGAGCGTCCGCCAGTCGTGGGCGTCGGCGGTCCGTTTGGCGGCATCGATCAGCGCCCTGTGTCCCAGGTGTACGCCATCGTGGTTGCCTGGTGTGACGACGGAGTGGGTTCGGCGCATCAGCTCAGGGGCCCGGGAGCAATGAACGTGCTCCTCCTTCACTCACCTACAGCGCCCTCGGGGACACTTCAACTCGAATACGCCCGATGGACACGTTGGTGACGCGAGGCTTTCGGTGCTGTATGGTTGAAAACATGGGGAAATCAAAGGTGCGGGGCGATTCCTCCGAGGAGACTCCGTTCGAGGAGGTCATGGACCGCCTCGAGACCGTCGTGGAGCAATTAGAGCAAGGAGATTTGCCTCTCGAGCAGTCTTTGGCGATGTTTGAAGAGGGGGTCCGCTTATCACGGGCCGGAGCGAAACGACTGGATGAAGCCGAGCATAGAGTAGAGGAGCTCCTCGCAGCCGGAGACGAGCTGCAAACGAGTCCTCTCGAAGAAAGCGAAGCGGGGGAG
>CAYZDM010000336.1:0-4226 GCA_964476875.1 uncultured Sandaracinaceae bacterium
AGCGCTTTTCGATTTCTTTCCAAACGAGTTCCGAGCCGATGGGAGCTGGCATGAGAGGAGTCGTAGATCTGCGTCGGCTCCTGAGCAAGGAGAGCGCCCACCGACGTTGGCCCCGGTCGCGAACGCGGCTGCGGAAAACCCCAGATCAGCTAAGGTCCGACCGGGAGACGTGGAAGCCTTGAAAAATCTCGTAGCGATCCATTCGCTTGGCGCGCCGCTGTTGCTCGCCTTGGCCGCGGTCTCGCTCGTCGGCTCAGGCTGTTCGAGCACGGAATCTGGCGTGGGAGAGCCCAACTACCTGATCGGCAGCGGCGCCTCGGACGTCACCGGCCCGATCGTGGACGTACAGTTCACCGGCTACTCACAGCCCACTCATATCGCCAACGGCATCCACACGCGGCTGAGCGCGCGCGCATTCATCATCGGCGAGATCGAGAGCGACCGGAGGCTGGTCTTCGTCACGACCGACCTGTTGAACGTGTCACAGGAGGTGCGCCTCTCCGTCGTCGACAGGCTGAAGGCCAAGTTCGGCGATCTCTACACCGTCGACAATGTCGTCGTGAGCGCAACTCACACGCACTCGAGCCCCGGCGGATACAGTCACGACAGCGCGTTCCGCGAAGCCTACTTCGACGCCGTCGTCACCGGCGTTGCGCGCGCCATCGAGCAAGCGCACGAGCGCCTACAGCCGGGTAGAATTCTGCTCGGACAAGGCAGCGTCGAGAACGCCGGAGCGAACCGCTCGGCCATCGCCTATCAGCAAAACCCGGAGTCCGAGCGCTCGCGCTACCCGAACGACACAGACAGGGAAATGACACTCCTCAAGTTCGTGGGCGAGGACGGCGCCATCGGAGTTTTGAGCTGGTTCGCCGTGCACCCGACGTCACTTACCTTCAACAACTCTCTGGTTTCGGCCGACCACAAGGGCTTCGCAGCCATCGAGATGGAGAAGCAACTTCGCGCGCGGACGGATGTCGCCGCGCCTTTCGTGAGCGCCTTCGCCCAGAGCAACTGTGGAGATGTCACGGGCAACCTCAACCTCGACAACACGGGCCCCGGAGTCGATGACTACGACAGCGCCCGCATCATCGGGCAGCGTCAACTCGATACTGCGTTGGCCCTCTACGACTCTGCGTCGGAGCAGCTCGACGGAGGGGTCGACGTTCGGATGACTCTCGTGGACTTCACCGACCTCGAAGTGAGCGACGAGTTCACTGGAAGCGGCACTCAGCACACCTGTTTCCCCGCCTACGGGTACGCCTTCGCCGGCGGCTCGACCGAGGACGGCGGCGGCCATCCGCTTTTCATGGAGGGTCTCCTCGAGCGCGAAGAGTCGCTCGACGCGTTGATCGAGCTCGTCGTCATGCCGCCTCCTACTAGCGACGCGCTTCGTGAATGCCAGGCGCCGAAACCCATCCTCTATCCAAAGAGCCGCCAAGCTCCGCTCCCAATTGGCGTGGCGAAGCTCGGGCAGCTCGCGCTCGTCTTCGTTCCGAGCGAGGTGACCACGATGTCGGGTCGGCGGATGCGTGACACCGTCAGGGCCGCGTTGGGTGACGGAATTCGCGACGTCGTGATCGCCGGCTACTCGAACGACTACTCCGGGTACATCACGACTCCGGAAGAGTACGCCGTGCAACAGTACGAGGGCGGGCACACGCTGTTCGGTCCTTGGACCTTGCCCGCGTTTCGACAGGAGCTCAGTCGCTTGGCCAACGCGCTCGCCGACGGCTCGCCCGCCGCTGGAACCGCTGAGCAAGACGACTTGCGTGGCGAAGCGGAGTCGTCACCCCTTGGAAACGAATTCGATGAGCCGCCCGAGGAAGGCGCGTTCGGCGACGTGACTACGCCTCCCGAGGCGTCCTACCTTCCAGGTGAGACACTGGCGGTTGAGCTTTGGACAGGCCATCCCGACAACGGTCTCGACCCGGGCGTGCCCTACTTCGAGATCCAGCGGGAGGCCGACTCGGATTGGACCACGGTCGCCACGGAAGCCGACTGGGAGACCCAGGCGCGCTGGACCCAGGCGAGCCGTACGATTCCACCCTACGACCCGCTCGATCCATTTGCGGCACCGCCGCCCCCCAGCAACGAAGCGTTCACCGTGCGAATCGACTGGCAGATCCCGTCCGACGCTGAACCAGGAACGTACCGCATCGTCTTCCGGGGAAGCACGAAGGAGGCCGGCTCGGCAGCAGACGCATTCTTGGCCGAGACCCGTCCGTTCGACATCGTAGCGGAGTAGTGCTCCCTGCGTGTCACTCGGCGCTGGTGCGAACGGCGAGCACACTAGCCACGAACGCTGCGAAACCGAGCGCGACGCGACCCCATTGCCACGTCCCCCAGGTCACAAGTGCGGCGGGCAGCGAGTCCGGCGTGCCTGCGTCGTCGGCATTCACGGTCGCAGCGTCTTCACCGCACCCCGTTGCCACGAGCGAGCGGCGCGAGCAGTAAGAGAAGGAAGTTAGCGGAGCTAGTCTGAAGGTCTGCTTAAGCAGCGTCCAGCGTGGGTTGTCCGGGGTTCCAGCCACACGCAGTGAGTTCACCGGTTTGCAAGGCGTCGAGGACTCGCAAGACCTCGTCCACGTTGCGGCCCACCGACAGGTCATTGACGCTGACGAAGCGGATTACCCCATCGGGGTCGACGATGTACGTGGCCCGTAGACAAACGCCTGCGTCTTTGTGAAGAATCCCCAGCTCGCTAGCTAGGTCTCGCTTAGTGTCGGCAAGCATCGGAAAGGGTAGCTCCCGGAGGTCCGGATGGTCGTTGCGCCAGGCAAGATGTACGTAGTGCGTGTCCGTGCTGCCCCCGAGCACCTGCGCTTCGCGCTTGGCAAATTCGGCATTCTTCCGCCCGAACTCGGCGATCTCGGTCGGGCAAACGAACGTGAAGTCCATTGGCCAAAAGAAGATGACCTTCCACTTGCCGGGGTAGGATCGATTCGTGATCTCCTCGAACTCGCTGCCTGGCTCCGTGCCGACAGACGCCTGAAGCTCGAACTCGGGAAACTCGTCGCCTATGGTTTTCATGTGTCCTCCTTGCTGCCGCGAAGCAGCACTTGATAATCGTGGATGTCGAAGCCCTCGATCTGATCGACGCGGGACACCTTCACGAGATCCCAAGGCAGGTCATAGATCTTCCCAGTGCGGTCATCGATGATGTGATGATGTTTGTCGGTATTCGCATCGAACACGAGGCGGCCTTCGGTCAGCACTAGCTGGCGAAGCAGTCCCCGCTCGACGAATAGCTTCAGCGTGTTGTACACGGTCGCACGCGAGACCATCGGGAACGACTCGCTTACGCGCGTCCACACCTCGTCCGCGGACGGATGTTCGTCGGTGCGAAGCACATAGCTCGCAATCGCCACCCGCTGTGCGGACGGCTTGATGCCGTGTTGCTCGAGAAGCGCTACCTCGTTGGGCTTCATAGATTTAGATATGGTCTAATTTTAGATAGCGTCAATGCCTGCGTCACAAAAACCAATCATTTCGAGAGGCTAGGCGTCTTCCATGCGGTCGCTGTGTAGTCCCGGGTGCCGACTCACTCGGGCCGCAGACAAACGACGAGCTCCTCGTCGGCGCGCCCGAGTAGAAACCGTCCGAGCTTGGACTCGGTGGTGCCGAGGTAGCGGTGAAGCAGTTGTTCGAGGAGCTCCTCGGCTCCGTCCGACTCGAGGCTGGCGGTCGCCTGTCCTCGGACGCCGAGGTACGGTGGCTCGTTGGGCGCGATCTCGAAGGCGCAGCGTGGATCCACTTGTAGCCGCTGTGCAATCCGCGCGTCACGGTGAACGGTTCCGAAAATCTCGTCCCCCTCGGCCAGGAAGTCCTGGACCTGAGATACATTCCACGGGCCTGATCTACGAATCGACGATGTGGGCGCTGAGCTCATGACCTCTTCGATTCCCATGTATGCCGCACTTGGCGCGCTGCTGCGAGGCCCGAAAGCAGCGCGCCTTCGATCCGATTGCCGTTCGTCCAGTCGCCGCAGGCCAGAATGCTCTTCGAGGCATCGAAGAGGCAACCCACCTCGAGTGGATTCTCGGCAAGCGCGTATCGCCAACGATGAGCCCGCGCCCAGACTGGCGCCCGCGGGGAACGCCCGATCGCTTCGAAACAAGCGTCGAGCAGCGCTTGGGTGACAGCCTCTCGGGTGTCTTCGAGGTGTTCGGTCGACCATTGTGCGCTCGCGTGAAGCACCCATCGGTCCGGGGTCTCGAGCCGACCGG
>CAYZDM010000337.1:0-4219 GCA_964476875.1 uncultured Sandaracinaceae bacterium
ACAAAGTTCAGACGATGCGGGGCGAGTACGTCTGCAAGCCCGCGTCGGTCGACAATCTCAATCCGTTCATCCAACGGGCGCTCGCCCAGGAGCGAGTGGACGACGCGGCGATTGGACAGCGCATCGAGCACTTGGCCCGACAGCTCAAGCTCACTCGCCGGGAGACCGAACTGCTCACGCTTTCGGTCGACGGACTTTCCCGCAAGGAGCTCGCCGATGCGCTTGGCGTCGCCGAGAACACGGTGAAGGCTCAGATTCGTTCGCTCCTCAAGAAGAGCGGCGCACGAAGTCTTGCAACGCTTGCGCAAAAGGTCATCAAGGGCGCGACGCGTGACACCGTGCCGCCGCCGGGCGGACCGGCCACCGCTACTGACTAAGCTCGAGCTCTGCGAGCGCCAGGTCTTGCTGGATGAGTGCTCGGCTGTTGTCCGGCGCCTTGGCGGCATTGCCTCCCACGAGGATCCGGACACGGTCTGGGATCGCTTTCTCGATTGCCGCGAGCTCTCGCTCTGATTCATCCGCCGTCAGGTTGGTGATCGACAACATGAGAAGCTCGGCCTTCGTGTCGACCACGGCATAGGCGATCTCCTCCGCCGGCAGGTTCGGCCCGAGGTAGAGGACGCTCCATCCGTGCATGGCGGCGAGCATCGCGACCATGAGTGCGCCGAGCTCATGGTTCTCGTTCGCCGGTGTCGTGACCACCACCCGTCGGGTTGAGGCACTGCCCGGGTAGAGACGCATCAAAGAGAACAGCAGTCCCCGCATCGCGGTCGAGCAGGCATGCTCGTGCACGATTCGAATTTCTCCCCGTGCCCATCGGTCGCCGATTTCGACGAGGACTGGGCCGACGATTGATTGGAGAAACTCACGAGGTTCGGCGCTCAAAGCTGTGCGTGTGAGAAGTTGCTCTGCCTCATCGACTCGAAGTTCCTGGATCAACGCGAGAACGCGATCGCGGATTTCGGGAAGGTGGTGGGTTGCCGTCGCATTCGTTGGCGGCGGAAAGGCGGCCGCCATGTGCCGAAGGTCGGTGTCGGAGAGTTTCGCGATCCCGCCGATCGAGTTACCGGCCTCGACGAGCTGATGCAGGACACGGAGTCGAGAGACATCGGCGTCGTTGTAGAGCCGCCCCCCTGCTTCGGTTCGTTTCGGCAGGACAGCCGCGTAGCGCTTCTCCCACATACGCAGGGTGTGGGTCGAGAGCCCGGTCATCTTCGACACCATTCCGACCCGGTACTTCGCTTCGTCCACGATATTAACCCTTTTGAGCGTCTGGTCGCTGCTCCGTCTAGCCACTGTCTAAGATGTGTCTATACGCAGTGATTTCGCTGATCAAGCCCGAGTCGAAAGAAAAAACATCGGGTCTCGCTTGACGGGCCCCAAATCCGGTCCATAAACCTCGACAAGACCTAGACATGACTTAGACAGGTCGGAGGAGAACAAATGATAAAGAACAAAACTTTCTGGTTGAGTATCGTGGCGGCGGCTGCTCTTGCAGTGACTGGCTGCAGTGACGACGACACCGCGGGCGGCGGCGGCACGGCAGGTTCCGGCGGCATGGCCGGTACAGGCGGAATGGCCGGCGAGGGCGGCATGGGCGGCGAGGTTGGCGGAACAGCCAACGTGACCGCGGTGCATCTTGCCCCAGGCGTGCCTACCGCGGACGACACCGCCGTGGCGCTCTTTGTCGATGGCGCGGAAGCCACTGACCTCGGTACGCTCGAATACTCGCAGAGCACCGGCAAGATCGCGCTTCCCACTGGTACCTACGACATCGGCATCGGACTTCCCGGTGGCGAAGGGCCGCTTCTCGAGCTGGCCGGCGTCGAGCTCACTGAAGGACTTGACCTCGTCGTAGTCGCCTTTCGCACGAACGCGCAGCTCCCTGTAGACGTATTTGTTTTCGTCAACAGCACCGACGGCCTCGAGGCCGGTAATGGTCGGGTCTTCGTCGGTCACGGCGCAAACGACTCGGCGCTCGATCCGGTCGACGTCTCGGTCGGCGAAGAGCCCGATTGCTCTACGCTGATTCCAGGCTTCGTGTTCGAGACGATCGCGCCAGCGGAAGGCGTGCTCGATTTGGCCGAGGGCACCTACCAGATCGGCTTCGACCTCACGCCCGACGACGACAACGACTGCGCTGACTTCGGTCCGGTGCCCGTTCCGGTGACGCCGGACGTGGTGAGCATCCTCATCGCCGTCGACGAAAACACCACCGATACCTCGGAAGATGCCGAGGCGCTGAACCCCGAGCTCTGGGCCATCATTCCAGACGCTGCGGACCCTCAGCCGATCCGAACGATTCAGACACCATAAGTCTTAATCTCTACCCTCTTTCCACAAGACAAAATTGCCCTCAGCACAGGGGCCGCTCCTTCTTCCCGGGGGCGGCCCCTTTCTTTTTGTACGGTTGACCGTTCCCCACGTAGCCGGTTAGGACCGCGTGACCGTGCTTGCATCGAACGAATATCGAATCATGGCGCTATTACTGTCGACCATGACGGCTTGCACCGACGAGCCTGCGCCGAGTGTGCAAGAGCGCATCGCGAACGCCCCTCCACCGGCCGAAGTCGCCGATCCGTACGACCACTCCCCGTCGCGATTCGGCGTCATTCCGCTTCACGCCGGATTCAGTCCGGATCCACGATTGGTCGGAGGCAGCGCGATCGGCGAAGTGCCTGCGAAGACGATTCATCGCAAGTGCAAAGGCTGGATTTCCGAGGTGCCAGACTATCTGCTCGCGACCGACACCGCGTTCTTCAAGCTGCACCTTCTAGGGCGCTCGCACTCCGACGTGCTGCTCGTCGTGCGAAAGCCCAACGGAGAAGTCCGGTGCAACGACAATCGAAGGGGCACTAAGGATCCGATGATTCGTTCAACATTCCCGATCGGTTCGACCCAGGTGTGGGTCGGCGTCCAGGAAGAAGGCGGCACAGCCGACTATCGGCTTGGCTTCTCCGAAGTGCACTGGAAACCTTCCGCGGTACCGCTGCCCGGAGCCGATTAGCCCTCGCGCCGACGCCAAAGCACGAGCCGTTCTTTGCCTTCGCGTCCCGGATGTGTCTGTTCGGCCTCGATAGTCTCGAGCTCGTCGAACTCGTGATCGAGGTAGCCGCGCACCAGGCCGGTATTGATGGGCCAGGGGGGTCCCTGCCTCCCCGAGATCGGATCTTCGAACGGAAAGAGAAGGGTGGCGAGGAGGCCCCCCGGGTTTACCAGGCGATTCATGGTTTGACTCCAGCCTGCACGTTGGTCTGGATCGAGCGCACAAAAGAACGTGTAGTCCCACACGAAATCGAACCCGTGGGTCGGTGCATAGGCGAAGAAGTCGGCGACTTCGTAAACGACGCGACCGGGGAGATTTGGGTGTTCATCCAAGAACGCCCGGCGCGCGTCCTCGGAGAGGTCGACGCCCACCACTTCGCGATCGTTGCGGGCGAGTGCGGCCAAGTCGTAGCCGGTGCCGCAACCAGGGACGAGGATTCGGCCGCTTGGCACGGCGTCGCGATCGATCAGCGCACGAAGTGCAGGCGGAGAAGTGCCCGCGTCCCACGGGGTTGTCCCGGATTTCCACGCTTCTCGCCAGTCTACGGGTGCCATTGTCGTCTTCCTAGTCGATCAGTCCCGCTGCACGCGCGGCATCCCGCGCTATGGGCAGCACCGCGTCGTAGGCAGCCGCGTTGCAGGCGAGGATACCGCGGCGATTTCGCATGTCCGTCCCGCCATAGTGGTAAGGGCTTCCCGCGAGATCAGTGAAGCGTCCACCGGCGGCCCTGAGCAGGGCTTCGGGTCCGCACGCATCCCACATGCTCGATTTGTCCGCGATGTGAACGTAGACATCGGCCTGCTGTTCGGCGATGAGGCCAGCCTTGAGCCCCACGGAGCCGCTCATCGCTTCGCGCGTGATGCCTAGTTGATCTACGACGCTGCCAACTGCTCGGTTGCGGTGAGACCGAGACACGACGAGCCGCAGTTGGCTCGGATCGGACACTGAGCTGACGCTGAGCTCGCTTCGTCTCCCGCGGTCCTCGAGGTAGGCCCCAGCGCCGACGGCCCCGGCGTAGAGCTTGTCTGTGTCCGGTCGGTATACAACGCCGGCCATGGCCTCGCCGTCGACTGCCAAGCCGAGCATGACTGAGAACTCTCCGTTTCGCGCTACGAACTCCTTGGTCCCGTCGAGTGGATCAACATACCAGCAGCGCCAGCCAACGAGCGCATC
>CAYZDM010000338.1:0-4186 GCA_964476875.1 uncultured Sandaracinaceae bacterium
CCAATGGACCCGTCCTTCAGGACCAGTGTTGCCGCCAGCCACTGGGGGATTTGATCAGGCCCAGGCGGACCATCGATGTCGACCCAAGGTTCCAGCTCGTCGAGTTCTTCGAGCAGCTCGCTATCCTCGCGCTCGGTCGCCTTCTCACGCGCTCGCACGAGGGTTGCCTTGAGGTTCTCTAAGATCTCGGTCTTCTCGGCGGAGTCTTCGGGGAAGATCACCTGCGCCGAGACCACGATTGGTTCGACGCCGAGCGCCTCGACACCGCCTGTGGTCATGAGCTCGTCTTCGATCGCCGCGGTGACAGCCTCCCGCGACTCACCGATGTAGAGGGCGTTAATGTTGCCGCGCGCTCGCATCAGGGATGCGTCAATTCCATGACCGACGCCCTCGGGCTGAAGCTTCCCCAAGTTCGGCTCGAAGCCTACGTGCAACGCGAACGGAACTGCGAGCAGCCCCGCTGCCAAAACGACCGACGCGGCCCGACGTGAGCTCCGATCCTTAGCCGCTGGTTGGTCTCGTTGCTTGCTGCTTCCTGGGAGCACACGAACCATGCTCGGGAACACCGCGAGCGTCCAAAGGAGTGTCACGATGATTCCCAGTGACGCCATCCAGCCCATTTGTGAGAAGCCTTGGAAGTCGGTCATAGAGAGCGCACCAAAACCGCACGCAGTCGTCACGCCGGCAACCAACAGCGACACCCACAGCTCCTGCACACTGGCTTTCGCTGCAGCGGCCGCGCCTAGGCCCTCCGCGCGAGCGGATTGGTAGTGCATCAAGAGATGAATCCCGAAGTCGATCGCCATGCCTGCGAGAATGGCCAACGCCGCCGCGCTGATGATGTTGATCTTCGGCTCGATGAGGGTGATGAGACCGACAGCCACGACAAGGCCGCTCAGCATGGGCACCATCAGCTGCACGACGGCAGTGAGGTCGCGGAAGAACACCAAGACCACCAAGAGTGAGCCGAGTGCCGCTAGGATCGACACAAGCCGAAGGTCGTTCAGGATGATGCCGTGCTCGAGCGGCGCCACGCGGTACCGGCCGATCACTTCGATGCGGGTGCCTTCGGGTTGCGACTTGGCCAGCGGTATCGTGATCGCTTCGGCTCGTTCTTTGATCATGCGGGCATAGCCGAGGTCGCCCGGAGAGCCACTCAACATGACCTGCACCGCGCAGACGGAGCCCTCATCGTTGCAGAGGGTCGTGGGCCCTTCCTTCTCGCCGGCATCGCCGCCCGCTTGTTTCGCCGACTCACCTGTGAGCTGGCGGAGCACTGTTCCGGCAGGAGATCGATCGACCGCCGCGCGCACCTCATCGCTTCCTGGCAGCTCCGGCGGATCGGCAATGGTCACGCAAAGCGGGGAGGCCTTGCAGACCTCCCAGTCGAGCGCCTCTTCCGCGAGCTCGTTCCACTCGTACAGAGTCTCGGCGTCGACGTAGTAGAGGGCGCGTTCAGCCAGCGAATCCAGCCCGTAGCTCGTCATGACCCAAACCGTTTCGGGCCACTCGGAGAAGTTGTCGGCGAGCTGAGCAACCAGGGCCTCGTTTCGCTCCCTGTCGTCAGATTCGACGAGAATGGTGAGCGGCTCTTCGAGTCCCAGCTTCCCCCGGGTAGCTTCGATCGACAGCACCGAGACCGAATCGTTCGGAAGAAGCGCCTCGAGGCCGGTGTCTAACTGGAGGCCTCGTGCAACCCAAACCGCGCCTGACGCGAGCCCGAGCGCTACGACGAGTGTCAGAATGGATCGCGTCACTGCGCGGAACTATAAGCCCCGCGACCGAGAACACAACTCCGACCAAACTCGCGTCCATCATCGAGGCCGAGGTCGAATGTCTCTTGGAGACCGTCCGGGTTCGCGTAGTCGAACTTGTCGATCTTGATCGACTTAGATGGTTGGACCCAGGTCACGCCGCGCTTCGCTGGGAGGGGGCGCTCGTACATTCGGCTCAGTAGCACCAGTGTGTCGCCGGGTTCGTCGTCCGCCAGACGGACTGGGATGTTCTCGATGAGTCCACCGTCCAAGACCTTGCGGTTGCCGAGGCGCCCGTCGGGCAACACCGGTGGGACACACGACGCCGCGAGAACCATGTCGATGTAGTCCTTTGGTGTTTCGCAGTCTTCCGCGCGACCAACGACTGGCTTGAAGCCGGCCTTCGCGGGCCACTTGGGGTGGATGGGATCCTTGCGGAGGGTCTTCTCGAGTCCGTAGATGCAAAGCGCCGTGGCTGCTCCGATCGTGCCGGTGAGCCATTTCGGATAGCTGCTCATCAAGAGGTGGACTGAAGTCTTCTTCAACGCTTGCAGATCGGCCGGTCCAATGAACTCGTTCATGGCCTCACGATACATACGGCCGTGGGGCAGCAGTGGGCCCGGTCGTAGCGGGTTGATGTTTTGCCAGTGGATGTTCTTCGGGTTCTGTGCCGTGAAACCTTTGAAGAGCGTCAGCGCGTCTTGGGAGCGATCCAGGACCGCCGCGCTTGCCATTGCGCATCCCGCGCTCGTCGAACCAGCGAACTTCACCGAGCCCTGGAGGTCGAGCCCTGCCGCCTTCGCGCCTTCCCAAAAACCGAGCTGCCAAAAACAGCGGCTGCCTCCGCCGGCAAAAATCGCATTCCGAAACTTCATTAACCCCGCACTCGTGACTCGCGAAAGGCTGATTGTCGAGAGGAAGTCAGTTGCTCGAGCCCCAAAATCGGGTAGACGAATCGCCCTCGAACAGCTGCCCCGCAGGGGCATTGGAGTCCGTTCATGCCGCCACTCGTCGTCTGCCTCGATCTCGAAGGAGTCCTCATTCCCGAGGTGTGGATCGCCTTTGCGGAGAAGACCGGAATCGATGCGCTGAGGCGCACCACTCGCGACGAGCCGGACTACGACAAGCTCATGCGCGGGCGACTCGAAATCCTCGATGAGCACGGGTTCAAGCTTTCGGACATCGACGAAGTGATCGGCACGATGGAACCGCTACCGGGGGCGAAAGAGTTTCTCGACGAGCTCCGCGACCAGACGCAGCTGATCATCCTGAGTGACACGTTCTACCAGTTCGCAGCACCGTTCATGCGACAGCTCGGGCAGCCGACGCTCTTCTGCCACGAGCTACTGACAGACGAGACGAACCGTGTGACCGACTACCGTCTTCGAATTCCCGATGGCAAGCGCAAGGCGGTTTCCGGCCTCAAGAACATCGGATTCCGGGTCCACGCCGCCGGCGACAGCTACAACGATACGACCATGTTGAAAGAAGCGGATCGGGGGATACTGTTTCGATGCCCGGACAACGTCGCCGAAGAGTTTCCACAGTTTCAGCGAACCGACGCGTACGGCGAGCTGCTTCCCGCCTTGTTGGACTAGGTCGCGTCGCCGTACACGGCGGCGTGCACTGCCTCGGCTGCTTGGAGTATTCCGAGGCCGGGGTCGGTGAGTAGGTGCGTCTCAATGCTACGAACCTGACCTGTGCGGCAAGCGGCAAGCGCTTCGAGGCCGGGGTGACGGCAAAGGGTTCGCTCCGTTCCCGGGTTTGTGATGATCCACTGCGGGTCGAGCGTTAGAAGTTGTTCGTTGGTGAACGCCGGCCAACCGTCGAACCCAGCCTCGGCGGCGATGTCGACGAGGCCGCCGGCGACCAGCACATCATGAAAACTGGTTCCGGCAGTGCCGCCGTAGAGCCGATCGCCGTGAACTCCAACGTAGAGGGTACGCCGCCGATCCTGTTCTTGGATATCCGCTGAAACAGCCTCCAGTCGTCGCACGAAGTCTTCGATCAATGCTTCCCCGCGCTCTGGCTCGCCCATCACGGCCGCTAGCTGTCGAATGTTGGGCAACAGCGTCTCTAGGCCCCGCATCTCGCCCATGTCGAACACGTTCAACCCAGCGTCCTTCAGGCGTTCGACCTGCCGGCGGTCGATGAAGTTGTTGATGAAGACCACGTCGGGGCGGAGCTCGATGATCGTTTCGATGTCTCGCGCGCGTTCGACGCCGATCTTGTCTTCGTAGCTTCGAGACTTCTGGGTGCGGAGTGTATGACCGCTGACCGCGAGCACTCGATGAGGCGCGATGATCTCCATCAGGACCTGATCTGCGATTGTGCTGGTACTCACGATGCGTGTGTAGTCACGAATCGCGATGGGTCTGCCGGTCGCGTCCTCGACTGTGCCGAATGCGATGTCTCCCGGTTCTGTCGAGACG
>CAYZDM010000339.1:0-4174 GCA_964476875.1 uncultured Sandaracinaceae bacterium
CGACAGCGAAGGGTCACCAGCGTTCGCTGCTGTGGCTTTCGCCGTGGCAGTTGCCAGCGCAGCGGCCGGTCGTGGGATTGTAGGTAATCCGCGTGTCGGTGAAGCGAATCTGATTGAGCCCGTCGACGTGCAAGAGCGGACCGCGAATTGCAACACCGTCCTCGGTGACGTCGAGATGGCAGTTTCCGCAGGTGAGGTTTTCTTTGAGGTGCTTGCGGTGCTCGCCGCTCATCGACTCCCAGGCGCTTTCGCTGCTGATCATGCCGGGGTGACAGGAGTTGCACTGCATTGGAGCACTGCCGTCTACGACTGAGCCATTGTTTCCTTGCCCGTTGCCGTGGCAGTAGAGAGCGCTGCAGGAGCCCGCACCGTTGTAACTGCCTGCCGCGCTCAAGCCCATCCCGAAGCTGACCTCGCCTCGCCCTGGCGTGTCGTCGAAGGCGTGCTCCATGCTGAGCACGTTGGACGGCTCGAGGTGGCATTGCAGGCAGTCGAAAGCCTGACTGATCCTCTGAGTCACGTGCGCGGTGTGCGCCAGGAAGGCCTGCGAGCCTGACATCGGAAGCGCGCCGAGGTCACGCGGGGGCGCGCCGCTGAGGTTGTCATCCGCTCCGTGACAGAAGACGCAGTCCGATCGCCAAGCCGGAGGATCCGAAGGTGTGTGGCAAGTGTCGCAACTTGGGCCGAGGCTTCCGCTGAGGTCGGCTGCATGACAGTCGCGACAATCCATGCGCTGGAGCTCCATGTCCGGGCTGTGCTGAGCGGGCAACGCATAGTCGGCCGGATGGAAACCTTGGCCGGCGTCTAGCCAGGGCGTTCCGCTGTGGCCGTGACTGTGACAGGTGCCGCTACACGTGCGCTGCGCGAGGTCCCAAGTGAAACCGGGCGCGCTGAAATCGACTTCCCGGAGCGCGTTCACGTGCAGGTCCGGGTCAGCAATCGACGTGCCGTTGCTGGTCGTGCTCTGATGGCAGTCCTCGCAGCTCGCGTCCGCGCCGAGATGGAAGGCGTGGAGCCCGCCCATCTCACTCCAACCTGCCGCGCCACTCGAGAGTCCGGCATGGCAGCTCTCGCAAGTCATGGGTGAAGCGTCCGCGGCCACTGCACCGTTGTCGCCCCGCCCTGTGCCGTGACAGTAGAGGCTCTGACAGCCGGTCCCCGCCGCGTAGGTTCCCTGCGGGCTCAAGCCGCCGGCCAGGTCGACCTCGGCAACTCCCTTCGTATCGTCGAAGGCGTGCCCTGAGCTGAGCACGTCCACGGCCTTGACGTGACATTGCACGCAGTCGAAACCGCGAGCTATGCCGACAGACACATGCGGCGTATGCCCTGGGAAGCTGATGTTCGTGGTGACGCCCGCGAGGTCGCGCGGCGGCGAACCGAACGCGTCGTCGACGCCCCCATGGCAGAAAACGCAGTTCGACCTCCAGCCAGCTGTGTGACAACTGTCACAGCTGGGGCCAAGGCTGCCCATTAGATCGGCGGCGTGGCAGTTGCGGCAATCGTTTTGTTGCAGCTGCATGTCATAGCCATGCTCTTCCGGGAGCGCGTAGTTGAGCGGATGAAACCGTTCGGTCGCGTCGAGCCACGGTGCGGTCGCGTGTTCGTGCCCGTGACAGGTGCCAGCGCAGCTGCGGTTGTTCGTGTCGAAGGAGAAGCCAGCGGCCGTGAATTCGACCTCTTTGAGACCATTGACGTGTACGGCCAAGCTCGCAATCGAGCGCCCATCTTGCGTGGTCTCGGCATGGCATTCGGCGCAATTCGCACCTTCATTCATATGAAAACCGTGCAAGCCGCCCATCGCGTTCCAAGCAGCTGACCCGCTGTCGAGCCCGGCATGGCAACTACCGCAATCGCGAGGAGGCGCGCCATCGGTGATGGTTCCGTTCGGACCCTGACCGTCGCCGTGGCAATAGAGCACCGCGCAGGTGCCGTCTCCATCGTAGCTGGCATCCGCGCTGAGGCCGGCCCCGAAGTCGACTTCGGCCTTGGCGGGTGTGTCGTCAAAAGCGTGGCCAAGGTCCAAGACGTTACTGGGCTTTGTGTGGCACTCGGTGCAATCAAGCGCGACTGTTACTCCCGATGTTACATGTGAGGTGTGTGCACGGAAGCTGAGCGATGCCGACAGGTCGGACGTGCCGAGGTCTCTAGGTGGCGCGCCGGTGAGCGTGTCCCCCGCCCCGTGACAGAAGAGGCAATTGCTCCGCCAGCCCACGGTATGACAGCTATCGCAACTCGGTCCGGCGCCCCCGCTGAGGTCGCCGCCGTGGCAGGAGCGGCAGTCCATGCGCTGAAGCTCCATCGCTGGGCTATGTTGATCCGGATTCGCGAATCGCTCCGGGTGGAAACTCTGGCCCGAGCCAATCCACGGCCGCTCGTTGTGTGTGTAGCCGTGACAGATGCCCGAGCAACTCTGTGCACCTTGGTCATACGCGAACCCGGCTGCGCTGAACTGGAAGTCACGCTGACCGTTGATGTGAAGCGATGGCGTGGCGATCGTCGAACCATCGGCGGTGGTCGACTGGTGGCAATCTTGGCAGCCCGCGCCAACAGAAACGTGGAAGCTATGCAGGCCGCTCATCTCATCGAGCTCAGCAGACGGGCTGCTCGCGCTCGCATGACAGCTTGCGCACGTCATCGGCGCCGCCACTACCGCGATGCTCCCGTTGTCGCCCTGTCCGTCGCCGTGACAGTACAAATTGTCGCAGCCGGTCGTCGACTCGTATGTGCCGCGCGGGCTGCGCCCACCGCCCAGGTCAACTTCGGCCGCCGCGGGCGTGTCGTCGAAGACGTGACCCACCGATAGAACGTCCCTGGCCTCGACATGACACTCTCGACAATCGAGCGGCTCGGTCATGGCGCTGCCGACGTGATCGTGGTGCGCAGCAAACACGGAGTCGGCGACCGTGAGGGTCCCATCGAGGTTCTTTGGAGGGGCCCCGCTCAGGTCTTCGGCCCCACCGTGACAGAACACGCAGTCCGTGCGCCACGCTTTGGGGTCCGCGGGTGTGTGGCAGGTGTCACAGCTGGGCTCTCGGTCTGCGCCCGTGAGATCTGACCCATGGCAGAAACGGCAATCAAGTGCGCCGAGCCTCAGGTCCTCACCGTGAAGCTCGGGCCTCTCGTAGTCCGATCGATGGAAGCGATCGGTTCCGCCATCTGGAGTCCCGCCGTCCGGCACGCTTCCGTCGGGCAAGCCTCCATCCGGATCGGGTCCGGCGTCTCCAGCATCGACGCCCGCATCATCCAGCCCGCCCCCATCGGGCACACCTGTCTCGCCGGAATTGGATCCGCACCCGGACACGATGAACATGCACGTAGCCGCGAACAGCGAGGCAGAAACCAGGGCCGACTTGAACGAGCGTCGCATAGCCTACGCCCGCCATCCTACCGCAAGACGTCCGCTAAAGAAGTCGTCAATTGTCGCGGCGTGCTCCGCCGCTCACATTGAATAATCAGCTGTGGAGCTCGTGTGTTTCCCGTTCAAGAAAATGGAAATCAATATCGAGTCTTCGTTCGAAGCTGGTCTCTTCTACGGCCAGCGCCGAGGGATGGCACGGCTCCGCGGCGGGAGGAGCGGACTTTGCGTTCGTTCCCGAGGCGACCGGCTCCTCTACAACACCGACACCATCCACCTCGAAATTGAGCGCATCCAACTGGCCGAGAATTTCGAGCTCTCGGTCGCGCTTCGCGGTGAAGTCTTTTTCGCTCTCTTAGCCTTTGGGGACCACTTTGAGAGCCCAATTGCGCGGTACTAATCGTTGTGTCGCGTGGGGCGTCGGCCGGAGAGGGCGTTTGTTCTTGCTACGCTCAGCGCTCGAATCTTGGCCGGTCCATGGACGAGCTGCTTGCTCGCGGAACTGCATTTCCTGACTACACACGATGCCACGACAACGACGGAGACCAGAAGGTCGACTTGGCTGACGATGAATGCGAGGCCCTATACCAACCTGGGGAGTGCGGCCAAGGCGCAGCGACCGCGATGCTCATTCCGCCGTTCCTGTGGCCGCCCCGAACAGCAGTAGATGATTCGACTAAACGGAAGCGGCACTCATCGGGCACCGGGTTGGAGATGTTGTGTGACGTTTTGACTTTCTGGCCAACCTCGGTCGGATCTTCGGATCTTCGCGGCTCCTGCAACTTTGCCGAGGGGCAACGGTGCTTCTCAATCTGCCGA
>CAYZDM010000340.1:0-4174 GCA_964476875.1 uncultured Sandaracinaceae bacterium
CCGCCGTCGGCTTGTCGTCCGATACCGCTGCGCCCAAGGAAATCATCGAGACGATTTGCTCCGATAACTGCATGTAACGCATGAAGGCCTCGGAAAGATTCCCGCCTTCCGGTACCTCGACAACCCCGCGGCGCGGCTCGGAGTGCGGGAGGGTCCGCATCATCTCGAGGGTGGCGGGGGTTTTCCGGAGATTGGGCGTCACGTCCGATGAACCGCGTTGCACCAGCCCTCGGGCCCAACCCTCCGGGTGCGAGTCTGCGACGAGTTGGCCCCCGCCATCGCCCAGCCGGACGATGCACTGGACGCGCAGCGAGGGGGCCATGGTCTCCCGGTAGAGCACGGCCGTCGTGACCAGGTTCGCCATATCATGTGCGATCTGGCCATCGAGCTTCTGGGCGGCGACGACGCCGAGTGCGGTGTCCGTGGTTCGGGCCGCAACGATGCGAAATGCGCCGTCATTGGTCATCGCCCGCATGACCGAGTCATTTTCCGACATGTTTCCCCTTGAAGCGCATTGGCGATCGCTTGGCAAGCGCTACTCTTGGTCCGGGAGTAAAAAATGGCAACGCACCAAATCGTTCTCATCCCGGGTGACGGGATCGGCCCCGAAGTCGCGTCGGCCACAGTACGCGTTCTCGAGGCGGCCGAGGCGCCTCTTGCATGGGCCGAGCATCACGCAGGCATCGCGGCGCTCGACACCCTCGGAGAGGTGCTCCCGGAGCAGACCCTCGATGCTGTTCGAGAACGGGGCATCGCGCTCAAGGGGCCATGCACGACACCGGTGGGCGGAGGGTTCACCTCGGTCAACGTGCAACTCCGTAAGCGACTCGATCTCTACGCCGCCGTGCGCCCGGTTCGCAACCTTCCCGGGATTCCCACACGGTATCAAGGTGTCGATCTGGTCGTGGTCCGCGAGAACACCGAGGGGCTGTACAGCGGCATTGAGAACGAGATCACCGCGGGTGTCGTCACGAGCCTGAAGGTCGCGACCGAGACGGCATCCACGCGGATCGGACGATGGGCGTTTCAGTACGCTCGCGATCGCGGTCGCAAGAAGGTCACTGTGATGCACAAGGCCAACATCATGAAGCTGACCGATGGCATGTTCATTCGATGTGCACGTGACGTCCGGGAGGCCGAGGGCTTCACAGACATCGAGTACGAAGAGGTCATCATCGACGCGGGCTGCATGAAGCTCGTCCAGGATCCGACCCAGTTTGATGTGCTTCTACTCGAGAACCTCTACGGCGACGTGCTGAGCGACCTGTGCGCCGGCTTCGTCGGCGGCCTTGGTGTCATTCCGGGCGCCAACATCGGTACCGACTACGCGGTGTTCGAAGCGGTCCACGGCTCCGCGCCCGATATCGCGGGGAAGGGGGTTGCCAACCCGCTCGCGCTGATCATGTCGGCGGTGATGATGCTCAACCACATAGCCGATACCCGAGGCGACGAGCGCTGCCGCCTCGCCGCAGGACGTATCCGAGAAGCCTACAACCGTGCGCTGTCCGACGGGCAGAAGACTCGAGATTTGGGCGGAGACCTCGACACAGAGGCGTTCACTTCAGCCCTGATCGAGCGCATCGAAGGCTAGTCCTTCGACTCGCGAACTCCGCCGTCTCCGCCGGCCACACGAAGCAGCGGGGGAAGAACGATCATCGTGGCCACGAGGCAACCCCCGATCGTGACGGCGATCAACTCGCCAAAATTACGGACCGGCACGAACGAGCTAAGCAAGAGCACGCTGAAGCCGGCCATCAGGGTGATGCAGGAGATCACGATCGCTCGTCCGGTGCCGCGTGCAGCGCGCACGAGTGCGGCCTCGCGACCGATCCCGGTGTGCATTTCCTCGCGAAAGCGCGCGAGCACGTGAATGGTGCCGTTGACGGCGAGGCCTAGGCTGATCGAAAAGATGATGACCGTCGAGACATTGAGCGGGATCTCGCGCCACACCATGTAGGCCATGGTCGCGACGAGGGGGATCAGGTTGGGCGGGATGCTGAGCAGGCCCAAACGAATGCTGCGGAAGAAGAACGCCAGAAGCAGAAAGATGACGACGACCGCGACCATCAAGCTACCAAGCAGATCGTTCACGACCGCGGCTTGACCTCGGGAACCCGTGTAAGCCTCGCCGGTAAAGGACACCGACACCGTCGTGTCGTCTCCTACCTCCGACTCGATGATGTCCTCGAGCGTGTCCAGGAACCGCATCGTCGCCTGCGCCCCTACGTCGCGTAGCTTGAACTGAATGCGTGCTTTCTTGCCGTCGTCGGTGAGCCAGTCGGACAGAGGGCTAGGCTTTCGCTGGCTCATCATGGTGACCAGACCCTTGACCTGCTTGGCGCTCTTGAACTTCTCCGACCGAACCTCCGGATCATCGGCCAGTAGCGCGTACGACTCCCGAAGCATGTCCCCGTAGCTCAGGGTGCGAATGATCTCGGGTCGAACCGCCGCCCAGTTCCGGATTCTCTGGATCTTCTGGATCATTTTGGGATCCATGAAGTGGTCTTCTTCGGTGCTCACCAAGACGACTTCGAGTGGCCGGACACCGGCGAGCTTCTCCTCGATCAGCAGCGTCGTGGTGTAGACCGGGTCGGTCTCGTCGAACTGGTCGAGCAGCGCGTGGTCGACGGTGATCTGGCTGGCGACATAGCCGGCGCCGACGGTGAACAACGCGGTGACGCCCAAGACCACCCACCGCCACTTGAGCAGCCGCGCCACCAAGCTGGTCGTGACGTTGGTGAACATGCTCGTGCGTTCGCGCCGCACTTCTTCTCGTTTGGGCGGGGCGACCCAGGTGAGAATCGCCGGCACGAATGTGATGATGACGACGTAGGAGACCATCACCCCGATACCCGCCGTGAGTCCGAAGTGCTTCAACATCACCGTCTTTGAGACGACGAGAGATGCGAGACCGACCGCGGTGGTGGCCGAGGTGAGCATGCATGCCACCGCGATCGCTCGCACCGTACGACGCCCCGCCGCGCGGCGATCGGTGTCGTCATCCAGATGCACCTCGTCCCGGTAGCGTTGAATTAAATGCGTGGCGTCGCTGATGCCGATGATGATCAGCAGCGGCACGATCACATTGTTGAGGATGTTCATCGGCTCGCCGAAGAGCGCCATGCCGCCGACGGTCACGATGGCGGTGATGGCCACAGCGCCGAAGGGAAGCAGGACGCCCGGCACCCAGCGAAACGACAACATGAGCAAGGCGAGGCACACCAGCAGGGTCAGCGGAATCAGGCGTAGGTTGTCCTCCCGCATCTTGCTGACGATGACGCTACGGAGGTAGGGCAAGCCGCCTACGTGGAACTGGGTGTCTTTGAACTCCGGTCGCTCCAGCCCCTCGCGGAGCTCGTCCATCGCCTTGCGCATCTCCTTTGGGCCCAGCTCGCGAAGCTGAAGGGCGACGCCGGCGACGGTGTGGTCTTCGTCGATCAGGCGGCCGACGAGGAGGGGGTTGCCCTCGATCGCCTTGGCGAGCTCGATGGCTTCTTCATCGCTGACTTCGGCGCCCTCGACGATCGGGTCGGTCTTCAGTTCGGCCGAGAGGGCGGGACCGACCGCCGCGATGCCGCCGGGGAATCGCTCGGGGTCGCTTTCAATGATGTCGAGCAGGGCGTTGAACGACGCATCCTCCAGATCGCCCTGTGCGTCGGCTTCTTCCTCGGTTTCGTCCAGGGCATCGAGATCGTCGAGGTCGTCCAAGTCGTCGAGCTCATTGAGATCGCCCCCATCCGTCGGGTCTCCGACTTCTTCGAGGCCATCGAGGTCGTCGAGATCGCCCGTATCGTCGTCGGCCGCGCCCTTGATCCGACGAGGGATGTTGAGGGTGGTGATGCCAGCGACCCTTTCCACCCACGGTTTCTCCGCGAAGTAGAGCGAGAGATCGTGGATCTGCTGAAGGGTGTCGCGGGACAAGACGTCGTCCGACTCGACCAGGATGAGGACGGCTTCCCGGCGCTTGCCGAACCACTCCTCGAAGTGCTGCTGAATCAGCGCGTATTCCTCGCCCTCAAACGAAGAAAGAAGGCTCTCCGGGGCCGGATCAGCCGTCAATTTCGGGATCTGGGTGGCAAACGCGAGGGTCACCAGAAGCGAGATCCAAACGACGGCCTTACGATGCTCGGTGACGAGCTTTGCAAGCCAATTCAGCGTTTGTTGGCGTCGGGAC
>CAYZDM010000341.1:0-4174 GCA_964476875.1 uncultured Sandaracinaceae bacterium
AGGACCTCGGTCCCGACGAAATGCGGTTGATCGCTTGTGGCGCGGGCATGCCCACTGCGCGTCCGAAGCAAGCGGCGTCGTGCTGGCTGCTCGAGCTCGGCAACGGCGACAAATTCATCTTCGACGTTGGGACCGGTTCGGCAGAACGCATCTCGGCTCTTCAGATCCCCTACAACTACCTGGACAAGGTCTTCCTAAGCCACCTACACACCGACCACTTCGGTGACCTCGACGCGCTGTTCGTCGGTGGTGCGCTGGCAGGCAGGCAAAAACCACTGCGCGTTTGGGGACCAAGCGCCGAAACGCCCGAGAGAGGCACCAAGGATGAGATTCGGGTGCGCATGGCGGTCGTCGATGAAGACGTCTGGCCCCCGCCCGCGACCGAGAAGCCGCAGGCGCCCGACGCTATGCAGAGGATTCCCTACTCGGCCGAGATCTCGGGCTGCAGGCTCGACATGAAGAAGATTCTGCAACCCACGTACGACGAGATCAACAAGGAGTACGGGATCCACGAGAAGCAGGAATGAGCGTTGGTGAGGGGAACAACATTCTCTAGTCGCACCGATTGCGCCCCGAACTCGTGAATGTGCATCACTCCCGATTCGACCGGCGCTTGCTGCGGCGCCGCTCGAGCGGAAGATAGGGGCCTGTCGGTTTCTCGCGTGCGATCGCAAGGGCTTCGGGATTCCCACACATTTGGTTTTCGACGTTGCAGCCAGGAACCAGCGTGAACCAGCGGTCGAGAAAGGCCTGAAGCGCAGGCTCGTAGTCCCCCATCCTCATCAGGCGGGCGATGCGCATGACCTCCATCGTCGCTTCGGTGGCGGCAACCACGGCTTGCGCGGTTTGCCCCTCACACGAATCTCTGGCGCCCGAGTGGGGAAGCCCGTCACGTGCCTCGCTGTAGTCCAGAGTGACCGCGTCGACGTAGTTGAGCACGTTCACCACTTGGTGCAGACCGCTCCCTCTGTCTCGGAGCATGTGGCTAAAGGAGTCCTGTGTCGTGTGCGCGGCGCGCGCCATGTAATATGCCGGCCACCATACGGGAACAGGAACTTCACCGTAGAAGTCGACGTACATGGTCGCGTTCCCATACTGCTCATCTTCGGGAAGCCGAAAGGCTTCAAAGGCGCGCCGAACCGTCCGCCCTATGGAGCCTCGTGTCCCCGCGACTGCGCTCGCATCGCCGGCCGGCCCGTCATCGTCGGGGCCGCGGAGTGCGTGTAAGTACTGGCCGTCTGGGTCCAGATCCCCGTGCAGGCTTCGGAGCTGGGTGATGTTGGCGACCGAGTGACCGCCTGTATCCGGCGAGCGCACCCCCACAATCAGGCTCAAGAGCAGCTGTGCCTCCCCATCGGATGTCACGCTGATGCCGAGCCTGTTGGCAAGGGTATCTGCAACACGCCGCCAGGTCGGTGCCAATGATTCGGCTCGCCGGTCCTGCGGGGTCTGCCCCAAGAACAGCGCAAACGCGCTCACGGATATTTGCTCGTGACATCCAGGACTGAACGCTGTGCTGATGGTGAACGCACGGGTGTCCGAAGCCGGCATCGTCAGCAGTAGTGCTAGTATCGTTGCAGCGGTGCCTCTCACGGAATCACCTCGGTCGCGAACGACGAACGGTACTCAAGCTGGATCAGTGGTATACCCCGGAGCACCGGAGCGACGACGGCAAAGGACAGAGGGTCGAGCTGAAGCGCCACGTGGTCGTTGCCTTTCCAGCGCAGGCCAACGGGCTTCAGTTCGAGGAATCCGCCCACGCTTCCGGCCTTGTCGAGCGGAGTGTCGAACAGCAGAATCGAGGTGCCCACTGCGATGCTCGTGTGGACGAATCCATCGCCGTAGATCACGTCGAACCCGGGCGCTATGCTAAGCGCACCGAGCGCGACGCCCTTGCGGATCTCCGTCCTCATCCAGAGGTTGTGCTCGATATGCACGAAGAACGCCTTGTCGTTCCACCGGTGCCCGACGTCGACGCCGTATCCGAACGTCGGGAGGATGTTCGACCGATTCCGAACGTCCGACAGGAAGCTCAAATGGATGCTGATGCTCACGTACCAGCCGTTGAGCCGACCCTGACTGTTCTCGCCTGCGAACCCAAGGCCCGCCGACGCGGGAGCCGGTGATGTGGCGACCGCGAAGAGCAGCGCCAACCCAAGGATGCTGCGGACCCGCCCCAAATTTGGGAAATCGATTTTGCTCGTCATATGTGCGACCCCGCCTGCCGTTTGCGCGTCAGTTCTGCTCGCCCGGGACAGAGCCTGACTGGAACCTCGCGAACCCGCGGTACGCGCCGATGTACAAGGTGTCATTCGGACCGAACGTGAACGTACCCCACAAGTTGTTGAACACTTCGCGGTCGTAGTGCTTCACGCCGAGCGAACCCCGCATCGTGACGCGCGCAACGTTGTCTCTGAACTCCTTCTTGTTGAAGTAGCCCTTGATGCTGAAGACGCGCCATCCCGTACGGAAGTCTACTGCAGTGAGTTGCCAATCGTGATGGCCGTCTACCGCTTCTTCTGCTCGCGTATAGACATAGATGAGTCCGCGCGAAGTCGAGAGTTTCGGCGTCGCCGTTTTGGCATCGAAATGGCCGGTCGCTGGCCAGCCTTCGACGAGCGCGTACGCCCCGGACTCCTCGTCGAAGTCGATGCGCATGATCCCGCCGGCTGTCGGGTTCTCGACGAACGGGTCGACGTAGCCGTAGGTGTTTCCGACGACCAGATGATTCCCGTAAGCCACGACGGAGTTCTCCACTGCGCCCTTGCCGGGTTCGAACAGCGGGATCTTACTGATGAGCGTTCCGTCCTTCTGACTGAAGGCGAGCAGGTTGACCTGCTCGGGGGCGTTGTCGACGATTACGACGTGCTCGTCTCCCACCAGGGTGGGCGTCGTCCCGCTTCCATCGTTCAGATGTCCCGGCTTGATCTTGTGGTCATTGTCATAGAACAGGTCGCCCTTCGCATAGGAATCCGCCCACCTTGGATCGAGCTCGATCTTCTTCGTCTCGTCATTGAAGCGTAGTTTGTAGAGCGCGACGTTGGAGACGATGAAGACTCCGTCACGTCCAACCGAGAACGAGTTTTGGATCTGTTCCGCAATCGCGGAGTCTGGCAGAAAGAGCTTCCGGAACTCTGCCCGAAGCTCTGGGAACTTCTCGATGTCCTGTTCGCTCTCGAGGGCCTTGATGCGCTGGAGGACTTCTTCGCCGCCCTCCGGCATGGGATCGAACAGCTTCCGAATTTTTGCCTCCACCCCAAAGGCGACGATCGATGTCGCGTAGATGCGCGGACAGCCGTCTGCGTCGATTTGGGTGTTGTCGATCACGCCGACGACGCCGTACTTCGACGTGAACCACACGCGGCCGTCTGCGTCGGGAAGGATAGCGGTCAGCTTGTTGTCCTTTGCTTTCTTCTTGAGCGACGTATGAACCAGGCTCCCGGCTCGCACCTGTTGGCCTAGGTTGAGATACACCATCTCGTCTTCGACGATCTGGCGGTCTCGAATCGGAATGCGAATGATCGTGTCGTTCGCGCCAGGAACGTACATGTCCCCCTTGGCGTCCAGATACGAATACGCACCTCCAGAGGTGTCGCGGAAGATGGCTCGACGGCCGCTCTTCTTCGCGAGCTCCATCATCTTGCTGCCCCGGCCTGGGATATCGACCTGATCCAGAACGCGAGGCTCTCCCGACACATCGACGACCAGCAGCGTCGCCGCGTCGCGGCCAAACGAGATGGTCACGACGGTCTCCTCGTCGAGGAACGTGTAAACCGGCGCCATTCCGGAGAGCCGCTTTCTCTTCTCGAGGACGTGGAAATAGGTGACACGCGGATCGTCTGGGACCGGACCCGGGAACACGCTCACGTCGGTTGCCTGGCTGTCTTCGTGCATCGTCCCCGCGTAGCGTCCGGACAAGATGGGATGTTGCCATTGCTCGATGGGGGTCAGAGGCTCCGGCAGCGTCTCGCCGAACCGGGAAGTCCACTCCTCGTGCCACTCGACGTCGACCCGGGCTTCCTGCGTCTTGTACTTCAGATCGATCGCCGGAACGGTATAGACGGAGCACGGCAGGTTGTAGTCTGGAGCGCTCGCACCGCACGCAACCGTGAGGAGGAGGCCTACAAAGAGCGTGACGGGCGCGGGCGGGCTGTGGTGCATCGCGCGGATCATT
>CAYZDM010000342.1:0-4173 GCA_964476875.1 uncultured Sandaracinaceae bacterium
CGGGAAGTACGATGGGGGGGCGGGGTTCATACCTCCAACGTTCGTGAATAACTGCATTGGATACAATTATACTGCCCAAGAAAGTTGGTACGCCACAAACTTCGAGACCTGTCGAAAGAACGACATCGCGATTCAGCGGGTCTATGCGGAAGGAACCGAGCCCTTCCCTGGAGCAATGGGGTTTGGCGCCTATAGCAGCAGTCAGCTACAGAGTGGGTTTATCTCCTATCATCGCGGTTACCCCCACTGTTCGGAAAGCAATGCACCGAACAACTGCCGCGTGAATACACTCTACGGCCAGGGTGGCGGTACCACTTACGGATTCTTCAACGACCGCTGGTTCTCCCACAACAGCGATAGCAGCGGCGGACATAGTGGTGGGCCTTTCTATCTCTATGACACTGGGGGAGTCTATGTCCTCGGAGTCGACGTAGGAATCGATGTGGACGGCTTGGTTGCAACGCCGTTCCATGGCACTCGCATCGATGGACAGTTCTTCGGATGGATGCTAGATTTCATGAATCTGTGAGTCTCCCATGTGGTTAAGGATTGTCATGGTTTTGGGGGCCTTGTGCTTGTCGAGCTGTGGTTCAAGCGACGGCAACCTAACAATTCGCGCCACGCTCCTAGATGACGCCTTCGCTTCCATAGACTTTAGGGCGTCGAGACTAACCTACCAGCTGCTAGGTGACTCGCTCCAGGTCTTGGAGGCGGGCGATCTTGAGCTCGTTTCTGAGGATTCCATTACGTTCACCCAGCATCAACAGACGTGGGAACATGTCACAGGGGTGGCCGTGGGTGACGAGTACGAAGTCATTCTTAGCGCATCCAATGATGAGTTTCGATGCACCGGCCGTGCGGGCTTCACCTTTCCGCCTCAATTGCTACGCGTACTTCTCGTGTGCGACCTAGAGACGTTCGTCCCGGACGACACCGGCCGGACTATTGTTATCCTCGGCACTCTCCAGCCTCTATGACCGCCCGCTACAGTTAGCGGTCGTCTGACGGCCAGCGCGCGAACTCGACAAGGCCTCCGGTGGCAAAGCCCGACTCGGCGCTCCCGAAGCGCTCAACAAGCAAGGCCTCGAAGCGACCCTCCGTGCCGAGCTCGGAGAACGTGATTCGGAGTGTGGGCTGCACGAGTTCCGCGCTACCTGGGTTCGCGCCCTCGGATCCCTCGATGAGCATGGCTTCGAACGTGCCATCCAGGGCGTCGAGCGCCACTTGCTGAACGATGCCGGCCGAGAGCGCTGAGGTCGCCCGCAGCTCCGCAGTGAATCGTTCCGCGAGTGCGCCTTCAGCCGTCGTGAGCTCGACTTCGACTTGAATCGCCAGCGCATCGCCGCAACCATTGCCTGAAACTGGTCCATCGAGAATGTTGTCACCGAGTGCCCTTGGGGTAGACTCAACGAAGTCGATCGGCCCTCCCGTGTGGCGCACGGTCACCGACACAGGGACATCGCCCGATTCAGGTCCGTAGCTGACACGCTGCGCTGGAAGCCAGGTGAGCATGGTCTCGTGCTCCTTCGCCGAGAAAGCCAGCACCTCGGCAGCACTGAAGCCCAGCTCGCCTACCATCTGCTCGGGGCTACCGACCGGCGTGCGCGTCTCCTCGCATTCATCCACTCCGTCGAGGATGCCCGCGTTGCCGGCGAACTCACCGGGCGGCTGGCCGCCACCGCACGCGGTGAGGCCGAAACCTATAGCGAGCATGAGTGTAGTTTTAATCCATCGTAACATAGTCGAACTCCTGTCTTGATTCTTATCCTTTCCCACAAGCACGCCAATGTCTAGCGATGCAACGCACACTCCGTGAGGCCAATCGCCCGCACACGTGCGAACAACGCGAGATCGGCTACGGAAAACCGTCCCGGCCGCTGGTGCATCGCGGCACGCACTCACAAGCCGCCTTTGGCGTGCGCAATGGTCGATTTGGGCGACGTAATTGAACGAAGCGACCGAGTCGACCGCCCCCGATCGAACATCTCATAGTGCTTGGGTCCGCAGTCCGTCACGATGCTTGACATCGCGTAAGACAAACGAGTACTCACCCTACTGGCGGAGGCATCTATGAGATTTGTTTTGGCGTGGGCGTTGTCTTGTGTCGTGGTTTCGGTTGCACTGGTCGGCTGTGGTCAGACCGGGGGAGCGGAGACCGCGCCGCGTCTTCAAGATCCGATCTTGGAGATGGGCGACGCATTCGACATCGACTCGCTTCCCGTGTTGAAGGACGAGCAATCGGGTCCGCGAATACTCGTGACGCCGATCGAGGTTCCCGCGCCATCGTCGAGGCGGAACAATCTTGAACGCGCGGAAGCAGGTGTGGAGCCCGCTCGATGGGAGTTGTACGCAACGTTCGATGCCGCCCCTGCGGGGAGTCGGCCAATGAACGCGGACTTCCTCGACGAGCGTCGACCGAGCACCCCCGCGCTGGCGGAAGCGAGCGAAGAGGCGTCCAACGCAATGGTGATCGGCTTCCCAGATACCGGACGCGTCTACCGGGTAGCGCGACCTGGACTTGATCTCGAAACTCTCAAGCAGCTCTACGTTGAGAAGGGAAGACACCTACCCTTCGGAGGGGAGCCTCAGGGAGCCGACGAGACTTCCGTCGCCAAAGCGACGTTCAGCGACAACGTAGACAACCGTACACCGAGGGGAGTCTGGGAGTACTCAGAGACTACATGGCCTTACAAAACCATAGCCACATCGAAATCGAACGGAACCGGCGCAGACGTGCTGGTTTGGAATTGTACGGGCACGTTCATCGGATCGCAGAGTGATAGACACATCATCACGGCCGCGCATTGTTTCTGGAATGGCGGCGGAGGATATGTGGATCCGGACTACGTCCCGAGGCAGGACAGTTGCTTGGCCGGAGGGCAATACCAGGGGTGGCCCATCGGTGGCTGCAACAAAGCTCCCTATGGACAGTACGACGGCTGGGTTTGGATGATGCCGCAGGCTTTTATCGACAACTGTGTCGGCCCAGGAAATCCAACTGACCCTGACCCCGCATACTTTGAAAACGAGGCTCTCTGTCAGCAAAACGACATCGCAATTCAACATGTGGTCGCGGAGGGGAGCCCACCATTCCCTGGGGCCCTGGGGTTTGGCGCTTACAGCAGCAGCCAGCTCCAAAACGAGTCGGTCTACATGCGAGGTTATCCAACGTGTGGAACTCCCTCCAATAGAGCGCCTGCAAATTGCAGGACGGGCACCTTGTATGGCGACACCAACACATGCAGTTTCGCCAGCTTCAGTGGCCGCCGGTTTCACCACAGCTGTGACGCCAGCGGACGCATGAGCGGATCTCCTCTTTACCTCTACGATGGCGGAGTGTATGTCGCTGCAGTCCACACGGGGCTCGACCTCAACAACCCCGTTGCGACTCCTTTTGAGGGCACCCGCATCGATGGTCAGTTCTACGGCTGGATGCTAGACTTCATGAACTGATGAGTGTCATGCGAATGGGCGTGGGATTGCTGCTGGCGAGCTTCTGCTTGTTCGGGTGTGGATCTGGGTCGTCGGACGATGAATTCACGTTGTCCCTTGTTGTCCTGCACGACACTGACTTCGGAGAACCTACGGCCACGTACGAAATTCGAAGTGATTCCCTCGGGATTGTCCAGGATGGCGAGGTACCGTTGATCCATTCCGGTGGTAGCGTGCCGCCCTCACAGCTTTGGGAAATCGTCACGGTGTTACCAGTCGATGACGGCTATCAGCTCGCGCTGACCGCGTCTATTGAAGAAGCGGACGCCGCGTTCCTTGGGTGTACTGGCGCCGCCGATTTCTCGGTGCCTCCGAGGCAACTGGTTGTATTCCTCGACTGTAGGGCCGAACCTACTGGCCTGCCTCCCGGCGTACTGGGTGCCCTCTATATAGATGGAGACCTCCAGGTGCAATGAGCCCGTCGTCGCCGTGTGTGGAGGTCCGCGGGCTAGCTCAAAGTTACCCGTGGTACGGCCGTGCCCGCGTGGTGCCAGCGGGCGCCGGAGCCTGTCGTTCCTCAGAACGTTGTCCGTCGCGAGATGTGAGCCGTGATGATCGCAAGGATGACCCAGCGGACAGAACTCCGACCCTCACGTGCGTTGCCGACCGCGGCAACCGCCTTAGCTCCGCGCAGTGCGCGCAGCTCACGCCCGACGTCGTGTGGGACCGCGACTTTGGCTC
>CAYZDM010000343.1:0-4153 GCA_964476875.1 uncultured Sandaracinaceae bacterium
GTCTACCGGAAAGAGACGTTCTCCGGCGTGGTGCAACAACCAATGTCGGAGGTTAGCGAGATGCTGGACGATGCGCTGGCCGCCATCGATCACAGCATCCAGTGCAACATGCGTGAGGATGGCCTGTATCACGCCTACAACTTGCTGCACCTAAGTTCGGAGGACATCGAAGTCGAGCACCTTTACGCCATGCTCGAGGGCCAGGTCGCCGTACTCAGCTCCGGGGCCATCGCACCGGAGCAGGCGGTCGAGGTGCTCGAAGCACTGTTCGAGAGCGACATGTACCGGGCCGATGTGCACACCTTCATGTTGTATCCGGATCGTCCGTTGCCGGGTTTTCTCGAGAAGAACCGTATCTCGGCTGCGCAGCTTGAGTCGATCCCGCTACTCAGGCAGATGGGGCAGCGAGGCGATGACAGCATCGTTCTGCGCGACGAAGATGGGTGCTACCGCTTCAACGCGGACCTGCGCAACTTGGGCGACCTGGCTGATCGCCTGGATAACGCAGCGACATTGCACGCCGAGGAAGTGGAACAGGCCCGTCAGCCTGTGCTTGCGCTCTACGAGAACGTTTTCAACCACAAAGCCTTCACCGGACGTTCCGGCACGATGTTCGGTTTTGAGGGGTTGGGATGTGTTTACTGGCACATGGTCTCCAAGTTGTTGCTGGTCGTACAGGAGAACTTCTTTGTCGCGCTGGCCGAGGGTGCACAGGAAGAAACCTGCCACCGGCTAGGCCGATTGTATTACCGCGTTCGCGAGGGTCTCGGATTCAACAAAACCCCCAAGGAATACGGTGCCTTCCCGACAGACCCCTATTCCAACACGCCCAAACACGCCGGCGCCCAGCAGCCGGGTATGACCGGTCTCGTCAAGGAAGAAGTCTTGACTCGCTTCGGTGAGCTCGGCGTGCGCGTCAGCGAGGGTGCGGTGACCTTTGAATTGGGCTTGCTGCGCGTTCGCGAGTTTCTCGCGAACCCACAAGCCTTTCGTTTTCTGGACGTGGATGGGCAATGGCAGGAGCTCACCGTTCCGAAATCGGGGCTGGCGTTCACCTGGTGTCAGGTCCCAATCGTGTATCGTCAGGACGATTCAGCGGAACCGGCGGTGACACTCGTCCTCGATGATGGCAGTCAGCTCAACCTGACGGGACTGACGCTGCCGGCCGAATGGAGCAGCGAGCTGTTTCTGCGAAGCGGGCGTGTTCGTCGGATTGAGCTCGTCGTGAGAACAAGCCTATTGTTTCCCGATTAGTTGGTAGAGTTCGTTGGGTCGAGCTGGACCTCAGTCCGTGCCGCCGATACCGCCCGCGCCGCCCGCGCCGCCGGTGCCGCCGGTGCCGCCCGCACCTCCGATGGGACACCCTTCGTTGATGTTGCCGCGCTTAGCGTCGAAGCTGAAGATGATGGTATCGCCGACATCTTCGGCCGTAACCGTGCGCTCTTGGAACGTATTGGCCTCGACTCGCTGACCTGAGGTTTGGGCTTGGGTGTTGTTGTAGTCGCTGATGATCACCAGCTGCTGAGCGCCCTGCGCCACACCGCCCTGATTCAGCGCGATACCGCAGAACCCACCGGTGTTGTTGGGCGCGGGATCGGGGCCGTAGCCGTACGCGGCGCTGTCATCGGTGTTGAAGACGGTGGCAAAGACGATCCAGCCGTCTTCGGCCAAGGCGGTGGGGCTCGACTGATCGAGTGACTCGAAGTCCTGCGTGTACTGAGGACCCGGTTCGACGACGAGATTGTCGTAGAACACGCCTGAAGGCTCGAAGTTGGACGCTGTCGCCGAGAAGCCGATCTGCAGTAGCTGGTCGACGAGGCCGGCGTCGATCAGCAACTCGATCGAATATCGGTTCCAGGCATCGGGAATGTTGGTCGTATCTTTCTCGACGAAGTTGGTCTGGTTGAAGTTGCTCGCTGGATCGATCGTCTTGATGAAGCCATTCGCTGTGCTGTCGCAACCGAGAGACCCGCCCGCGCCGGCCGATCCGCCCATGCCTGCGGTGCCGCCCATACCGCCGATACCTCCGGCACCGCCCGTGCCTCCGGCACCGCCCTCGCAGAGGGTCAGCGTCGGCTTCGGCACCGCTCCGGTCTGGCAGCTTTGTTGGTTGGAGCAGTAAACGATCTGGCACAGCTCGGCTTCGCCGCAGTCGGTAGATGTCTCACACTGCCGGAGGCAAAACTGGGTCGCAGGCAGGTTGTTGTTGGGGTCGTTGGGGTCCCCGGGACTGCCAGTGAAGGTGCAGATCAATCCGGTCCCGCACTCTTCGGTGGAGCCCGATGTCTGACAAAGCGTACCGACCCCCTTGCAGCCGGCCGGGAGAACCAGGAGAACCAGGAGAGCACCGACGACGATCACGAGGAGCAACCTTCGCAACATGACCTGGTTAAACCACAGCTGCGCCGTCGATGAAAGGCTCTCCTCGAAAACAGACGTTTCGGTCACGTTGGTCGTCCGACAGCCCACTACAATGGGATCCGCACAGTTTGGACCGCGTTGGCCGCGATCGTGATCGGCGCGAACTGCGCGCCGATCTGCAGTGAGTACTGGACTGGCTCCTGCATCGTGTTGAGCAACTGCACACTCAGCAGACCGTCATCGTTCACCGTCGCGCTCGCGTGCAACGCGTCGTCTTCGAGATTGTAGAGCTGCTTGTTGACCTGCACGGCGTTGTCACCCGGACGAATGGTGCGGCTGAACTGCACCAGCACATAGTAGATTGGCGTATAATACACATGGCCGGATTCCACGTCGATCATGATCGGCGCTCCGCAGAAATTGCCTACGTGGTTAGGGCCGCCGCGATGGTCCAAGACAACGTTCCAGTCGATCCAACCCTCGACCCAGTGGTTGAGGCTGAGGATGATGTTTCGCGCATAACGATGGACCGGTGTGTACATCGGGTGATCCTCTGCGCGGGGTGCCCAGCCCGCCGTGTAGGCCCAGTCCGTCGCGTTCGGGTTCCACCAGAACTCATCGTTGTCGAACCAACCCGACTCCTGGAACCCCACGGGATCGAGCACGCCTGCCGGTGGAGGCGTACCAAGGGCGTCGATGGTCCCCTCGGTGTGGATGAGCGAGAAGTCGGGGAACTTCTCGTGCACTCGGTCGAGGACCTCTTCGTAGACTTTGAAGGTGCTCGCATACCAATGGACCGCGGCACCGTCGACGTAGGCGGCCGTCTCCCGGTCTCCGAAGATCACGTCGGTCCACGCCTCAAGGTGGTCTCGGTTGTGGTCGTAGATGAGGAGTTGGATATCGCCATGGCCGTTCGCCCGGAGAGTCGGACCCAGGTGATCCTTGATGAACGCGTTCTGGGATTCCGGGGTGAAGTGCATGCTCTCCCACTGCCCGTTGTTTCCCTCTGGTTCATTGACGGGAGTCAGCCCCCAGATGTCCACGCCTTCGTCCTTGTAGGCGTCGAGGTACTTCACGAGGTAGTCGGCATAGGTCTGCTCATGTTGGGGCTTCAGAACGCCGCCGCCGCCGTGATAGTCGTTCTCGGCTGACATCGGCACATACCAGTCTTCGATGTCCTTCATCCAAGCGGGCGCGCTCCACGCCGACGCAACGATTCTCAAGCCCCCGTCGACCTGGGCAGCCTTGATCGCGAGTGCTTCTTTGATCATCGGCAGCAGATCGAACGTCTCGTCCTCGACCCCGGGATGCTTCGCGTTATCGAACCCATCCTTGTCGATGGCGACACTGAAGTGCGCGAGCGTTTCATCACCGGGAACGTCGGCGTACGAGTATCTACCCTCGACGGAGAAGTCAGAGGCGCCGATCGGAACTCGCGCCATCGAGAAGTTGGCTCCGCTCTCGCCATACACGCTCTCCATCAGCGCGAGCCGCTTCTCTTTGTCGAGGTGTGACAGCACAAATGCGGAAGACTCGGTGAATGACGTTCCGATGCCGGCGATCGTCTGCTTCACTACGTTCGGGCGAATGACGATTCGGGTGCCGCTGGGCACGCCGTCGCGAAACGGCACATTTGCCTCCCGAGCCATCTTGTGGCCCGCCTCGCTGGTAAGCAGAATCTCCGTCGTCGCGGACAAACGGTAGTGCGTGTCATCAGCCTCATGAACCACATCAACTCCTCGATTGTTAGAAAGACAAGACGCGAGGATCGCACAACCGGCGACGCCTATTG
>CAYZDM010000344.1:0-4144 GCA_964476875.1 uncultured Sandaracinaceae bacterium
CGTGAAGGTCGGCCGCTTCCTTCCATAGAGCCTCGGCCTTCGGTTGCGGGTCACCAGGCTCGAAGAACCAGGGCATTCGCACGCCGTTGAAGGCCGAGCCGTGAACTCGAAAATGCGTGGTCAGCGCCGCGGCCTGCGACCAACGCACGAAGAGCTCCTTGGTGGTGCCCGCAATGCCAGTCCAATCGGCATAGCCCCCGATGTCCGTCGAGAATCCGTAGGCCCCCCCAATCGCTCGATTCAGCATGTCCGGCACGATTGAAGGAAGCCCGTTCTCCCGACTCCAGTCGACAGCCTCGTCCCCGGGGAACGTGGCGTTCTCGAACCCTGCGGAACCCGCACGGCCGCTGTATCCTGCGCGGACGAAGAAGAATATCTCTCGCTCGGGGTGCTCAACGAGATACTCATCGATCGCCTCACGTGTGACCTGGTGCTGCAATCGTGAGTGCGCGTTGTGCATCGTCGCCCCTGCGCGGCCATCCGCAAACACCATGTCCGCGATTACTTGCTCGCCGAAGTCATTCATGAAGCCGTCAGCGCCAAGGTCGAGCATTTCGCGGACGAGCCCCTTCCACCACTGCACCGCATTCGGATTCGAAAAATCGACCACCGCGGCGTCTCCACCGTCGAAGGAGTTGGGATAGATGTACGGCTCGCCCGAGGTGCTCGTGGCGACGTAGCCCTCGCGAACGGCCTCCTCGAAACGTCCTGCCGGCTCCGTGAGGACCGAGTCTTCAGCAACAAAGGAGCGAATATACAGGATCGCACGAACGCGCTGCACAGCGAGGCGTCCGATGACTTCGGAAACGAAATCTGGTTCGAGTCGGGCCCAGCCTTCGAACGCATAGGCCTCGACTCCGAGGTCCCGAGACTCGATCATCGCCAGGTCATCGAGGACCTTGTCACGATAGGTTTCCGCAGTCTCGCTGCCGGGGCGTATGTTGACCGTACGCGACAGTGTCGGCCCCAGGCTCCAAGATGGCGCGACGCGATGTCGCCCGGTGGCTTCGGTGATCTGTTCGATCGAGCTGGCACCGCTACCGGGTGCGATCAACATGGATGTTCGATCGCCGGCAGCGATGACCCGCCAGGCATCACCGACGTCGGAGGCAAGTCGCCAGCTCGCCAGAGCGTCGGTGTCGACGAGGAGCCCGTATCCCTGAGACGAGATGAATTGTGGCTGCGCATAGTAGTACGCGGTCGTGAGGTCCGGAAAACGGTAATCCTGAACCCAGTTCTGAAATCGCAGGCCGCGCAGATCGGTGCTCTCGCGGCGACCACCGAAGCCGTGGAACGCCTCGTCCGAAGGCGAAGCGAAGCTCCAAAAGACGGCGGAGACGCCGGCTGCACCGTCCACTTCGGCGCCGACTGCAAACCCTCCCGTCTCGTCCAAACCCACTCGAAGAGTGATGGTTCGGCCCGTTGGATCATCGGTGTCCAGCACGACGACCAGTGCCTCTGCACTCCGCGACATGCTTCGAACCTCTGTGACCGAGTAGCGTTTTGGAGGCACGGGGTTCGGCGGGTTCGGATCCGGTTGCTCCCCAAACCCCTTGAGGACTTGATACTCGAGTTCTGGGTCGTCCCCGGTGACGAATCCCAAGGGCGCGTAGAGCGTGTCGCCAGCGTTCTCCGTTCGGCCGAGTGTCTCCAGGAGCACCCTGCCCGCGTTGTCTTCCACCCGAAGCGAGAATGGGTCATCGTTGACGACGATCCGACCATTCTCGTTCGCCATGGTGTCGGGCGAAGAATCAGCGCTGCTGCACGCGACAAAAAAGCAACCGGCGACCGCCAGCACGATCCCAAGTTCCTGACGTGCCCTCATTTGACCCCCGCTGCCTGTCTTTCCTCAGAATCCCGTCGACTGCACTCGGGGTCAGGCTAGCCTACCCCAACGGTCGGCGGGCTGCATCATCGCTACACCCGAGGCGCAGCCTGAGCGAAGGTCTGGGTCCCGCACGACGTCGGGCGTGAGCTGCGCGCACTGCGCGGAGCTAAGGTGGATGCCGCGAAGCGACTCGCGCATGTCGAGCCGTCGGCAACGCACCGAAGGGTCCGAGTTCTGTTCGCTTGGTCACCTTCGCGATCATCGCGGCTCACATATCGCAACGGACAACGTTCTGAGGAACGACAGGTCACTGCTGAAAATCGAAAACTGAGAGTGCATCGCAAGAATGATTGGAGTGGACCCAGTACTTCCTGAAGAAGACCCGCCGCGCCGGATCGGCTGGGACGCCGAGCGTCCTCATCCCCTTCGGCGACTCGCCTCTCTGATGGAGCGCTCGACCAAAGGTGATCTCGGACATGAGTGCTGCCGGGGATCGGGCTTGAACCAGCTCACCGACAAACGGCCCTCGATCGAGTTGAAACGCCTCGATTTCCCAGTTCCGCAGTGCGGCCGCGCATACATCGACATCGTCGAATCTCGCGCATTCCACCTGATTCAGTCTCCTCCACCCTGTCACCCGACAACGAGTTATCGCTTGGGCAAACAGGCTATCGTTCGTATTGGCGATCGACTAGCCTTCGAGTAATCCGTGTACTCACCAAAGGTCCGGAATCGCTGCTATCCGGCGAGAAAATAGATTTCGGCTCTGAGGAAGAAATCCAATGACCAGAACGTCCCTGATTGCAGGAGCCTTGCTGGCTGCCGGGCTCGTCGCCGCCGCTACGCTGACTCTCGACGTCGACATTCGCTTGAAGGATGCTCCTGCCGACGAGCGTAGCAATGGATCCATGTCGCAGGCGGGCGCCGCGCACGCCGCAGCATCACCGTCGTCGGCTTCACCTGTTGGCGTAGTCGATCCCCGCAACGTGTACTTCCCGGGGACCGAGGCGTTGGCCCCGGACGAGATGCGGATCGTTGCGCTGGGCACTGGCATGGTGAGCCCCCGGCCCAAGCAGGCGGCCGCCTGCTGGCTGGTTGAATTGGGCAACGGCGACAAGTTTCTCTTCGATGTCGGAGCCGGGTGCCACGAGCGGCTCGCGGCCCAGAAAATCCCATACGACTACTTGAACAAAGTCTTCATTAGCCATCTGCACCTTGACCACTTCGGCGACTTGGCCGGACTCTGGCTCGCGGGCACGGTGATGAACCGCCTCACGCCACTCCGCATCTGGGGCCCGACGGGGCCCAAGCCCGAGTACGGCACCCAATACGCGATGGACATGATGCAGAAGATGTACACCTGGGACGTCGGCACCCGGGCTGGCTTCGTCGATTTTCGCGGGGGAGAGCTGGAGGTACACGAGTTCTCCCATGAAGGCGTGAACGAGGTCGTCTACGACGAAAACGGAGTAGTCATTCGTAGCTTCCCGGCCATTCATGCCATTGATGGCGCGGTGAGCTACGCGCTAGAGTGGAACGGGCTCAAATTCGTCTACGGGGGTGATACCTTCCCCAACAAGTGGTACGTCGAGCACGCCAAAGGCGCGGATGTCGCCGTCCACGAGGTCATGATGCCGCCCACCCTCTTCGTCACGAAGCAGCAATTCACTCCTTCGGAAGCACTTATGGTTGGCACCCAGGCCCACACCTCGCCGGAACAGTTTGGCAAGGTGATGTCACTCGTGAAGCCGCGCCTTAGCGTCGGCTACCACTTCTACAACGACTTCGACATCGCGCCGGAGGTTCGAGATCGGATCCGAAAAACCTACTCTGGCCCTCTCGCCCTCGCTCATGACTACATGGTCTTCAACGTGACCAAGGACGCCGACATCCAGGTGCGGATGTCGGCCATCAACGACGAGGTGTGGCCAAGCCCCGCGCTGAAGGAGAAGCTTGCGCCGGATACGTCAAAGATGATTCCGTTCTCTGATTTCACCAAGTCCGGTGCGCTGCCCATGCTAGAGGTCGTCGGACCGATATTCGACGAAATCAACGAGAAGTACGGAACCAAGATCGAGCCGATGTGGAAATAGTAGGGCTCGGCACCCATGACGCCCCGCCGGGGGGCGAGTAAACCGATTGGCGGAGGTATTCGAGTGTTCTCCAAGAAGACAGTGATCGTGACGTTGGCGGCGGCCGGGCTGTTCGGGGCCGCTGCTCTGACTCGCGACGTGGACATCCACTTGAAGGACGCATGGGCAGCGCCCGCCTGTCCCTCCTCAAAACCCCGTCGACCGCACAATCGTTGACGTTTCC
>CAYZDM010000345.1:0-4134 GCA_964476875.1 uncultured Sandaracinaceae bacterium
GATACACGGTTTGATACGTGATCAGCGCGTAGGCCGCCGACTGACTCTTGTTGAAGCCGTACCCCGCAAAGTAGGCCATCAAGTCGAAGACTTCTTCGGCCTTCTCTTGCGTGTGCCCGCGCCCGGTCGCGCCCTCGATGAAGATGGCCTTCTGCTTGTCCATCTCCGAGGCCTTCTTCTTGCCCATCGCTCGCCGCAACAGATCTGCGCCACCGAGCGAGTACCCGGCCATCACCTGCGCGATCTGCATCACCTGCTCCTGGTACACGATGACGCCGCGCGTCTCTTTCAGGATGCCCTCGAGCGAGGGATGCGGATACTCGACCTGCTGACGGCCGTGCTTGCGATGAACGAAGTCCTTGTCCATCTGCGCGCCCATCGGTCCTGGGCGATACAGTGCGACCGCGGCGACGATGTCGTCGAACCTATCGGGCCGCAGTTGCTTGAAAAGGTTTTGCATGCCGCTCGATTCGAGCTGAAACACGTTGGTCGTCTCGCCCGATTGCAAGAGGGCATACGTCGCATCGTCGTCCATCGCGAGCTCGTCGATGCGAAACGGCGTCCCCTTGCGGTCGGGACGCCGGTCGATCAACTTCGTCGCGATGTCGATCACCGTCAGCGTTCGAAGACCAAGGAAGTCGAATTTCACTAGGCCGGCCGCCTCGACGTCGTCCTTGTGGTACTGCGTCACGTAGACGTTGGGCTCCGGGCAGAACACGGGCACATGGTCCCAAATGGGCCCCTCGCTGATGACGACTCCGGCCGCGTGCATGCCCGCGTGGCGCGTCAGGTTCTCAAGGGCCTGCGCAGTATCGAGCAACTCACGCGCCTGCTTGTCGTGTTCGTAGGCAGTCTTGAGTCGTGCTTCCTGTTCGAGGGCGTCGCTGATCGGGACGCTCTTTCCGCCAACCGGTTCCGGAATCATCGTTGCGATCAGTCCGGCCTCGCCGGGTGTCATCCCCATGACCCGCCCGACGTCTCTCACTACGCTTCGGCTCTTGAGCTGATGGAACGTCGCGATTTGTCCGACGCTTGCCTGGCCGTACTTGTCGCGCACGTACTGAATGACGCGCTCGCGCTGATCCATGCAGAAGTCGATGTCGAAGTCCGGCATGGACACGCGCTCGGGGTTCAGGAATCGCTCGAAGAGAAGCCCGTGCGTGATTGGGTTGAGATCGGTGATTCGAAGTGCCCACGCCACCAGCGAGCCCGCGCCCGAACCGCGCCCCGGTCCGACCGGCACGCCGTTGTCCTTGGCCCAGTTGATGAAGTCCTGAACGATGAGGAAGTACCCCGCGAAGCCCATCTTCAAGATGACGCCGAGCTCGAGTTCCAGCCGGCTGTGATAAGGGCCGTCCTCGAACGATTCGCCCCGCTCCCCCATTTCGACCATTCGGCGCCCCAGGCCCGCGACCGACAACGCCCGAAGGTAGTCCTCCTCGGTCGCGCCGCCCGGCACGGCAAAGCTCGGAAGCTTAGGAGCTGCCAGTGGGGTGGCCTGTCCCGCACACATCTCAGCGATCAACAGCGTGTTCTTGGCTGCGTCTGGAATGTGCGCGAACAGATTGAGCATTTGCTCCGGGGTCTTCAGGTAGAGCTCGGACGAGTGGTGATGCACGGCTTCCATCTCGCGCACGCTGCGTCCTGCGCCGATGCATTGAAGCACGAGCTGCGCGTGTGACGACTGACGCTCGAGGTAGTGGCAGTCGTTTGTGCCCACCATCGGCAGGTCGAGGTCCTTGGCGAGCCGACCGAGGACTTGATTGAGCGGTCGGTTCTCGGGAAAACCATGGTCCTGCAGTTCGACGAAAAAGTGGCCTGGGTCGAAAGAGTCACGGAGGTTAGCAATCGCCTCGCGTCCGACATCAGGCCCCTTGTTGAGAATCTCCTGCGCGACGTAGCCGCCCATGCATGCGCTCAGGCCGACGACCCCTTTGCTGTGCTTCTGCAGGACTTCGAAATCGATGCGTGGCTGATCATTCACAGCCATTCCGTCCACCCAGCCAGTGCTGACCAAGCGGACCAAGTTCTGATACCCCTCCTGAGACCGGGCCAGGAGCACTAAGTGATGCAGCTCGTGGTTCTGGGGGTCGCGTCGATCGCCAGAAGTGAAGTTCACTTCGCACCCGAGGATCGGCTTCACCTCTGTCTGCTGGCATGCGCGAACGAGTTGGATCGCACCGAACATGTTCCCGTTGTCGGTCAGGGCGACCGCGGGCATTCCCATCTTGCCGACGCTCTCGACGAGTTGCGGAATCCGGATGGCACCGTCCAGCATCGAGAATTCGCTGTGAACGTGTAGGTGAACGAATTCGGCCGCCATGAGCGGGCTGACTCTACTGTGCCCGACCCACCGGATCCACCGGAGTCTCGATTACAAGAGCAGGTCGAGTAGGGCGCCGATGTGCGCGCGGCGGCGCTTCCGGTCGTCTTCGCTGAATCGATCCTCCCCGAAGAGCTGCTTGATCGTCGGATCGCGGAAGAAGTAGACCACAAGTGCCCCAAGTATCGACACGTATACGTCTCTCGGGTCGCGCCCCGCCTCAGCCACAGGGGGCGCGTTCGCAGTTAGGCCGGCGAGCGCCCCGCCCAGGCTTTCGTAAAAGGCCTGCATCGAGCGCTCCACGCGGTCGTCCCCGGACGCCATCTCCCAAAGCATGATTCGCACCTGATTGGGGTGTGCCCAGAACAAATCGAAGCTTTCGAGCACGAGGTCCCGCGGCGTAAGCTGGTTGCCGCCTGCGATGATCTGTTCGAATAGTTGTTGATGGCGCCCGAACAAGCGTCCGACGACCTCTTCGTAGAGTCGCTCCTTGGAGTCGAAGTAGTAATGCAGCAGACCATGCGTCACACCCGCTCGCTTGGCGATAGCGACCATCCGCGTGCCGTGAAACCCTCGGTCCGCAAACTCGACCTCGGCCGCGTCGAGAATGGTCCCTTGGGTTTGTTGGGGGTTCGCGTCTTTTGGTCGTGCCATCGCTACGATTCGTCGCCGGAAAAATAGGCGGCCGCCGACTCGTAGGCGCGCGCAAAGTCATTGTCGAACGGGTCGTCTATCTCGTAGAGAAAGCCGCCGAAGCCGAGTAGGGCGGCGACGATTAAACCCGCGCCTGCGGTGACTGGCACCCAGAACCCCGGACCGCGGCGAATGAACTGCGGCGCGCGCACCCCGAGAACCCCAAGGGCGACCGGGATCCCGTAGGAGGCGTGGTACAGGCCAGCGATTCCAAGCAACCCGTAGTACGGGTAGAACCACCACGGCGCGAAGTGCATGGAGAATGACACGCCGCCAAAGAACGGAGGCGCGCCAGCGAGGAGGGCCGGCAAGCGGGTTGCGGCAATGTGCCCGAAGATGAAGATCGCGAGATAGTACGCCGCGTAGCGATGCAGCCGGAGTCGCAGTGGCGGCTTGGCTTTCGATCCGCGCCGACCGCGCATTCGAAGGACCCCAGTCACGATGTGGATGATCAGGGTGGCGATCAGAGCCACTTCGAGCACCGGCGATTGGTAGACGCTGCGGGCTGCGGTCTGGAAGCCGTTGTAGAGGTCCGCGCCGAAGGCGGCGAGGGCGGTATTCGTGAGGTGGACCAGCACGAACAGGGAGAAGAGCAGTCCCGAGATGGCCTGGACCCGAGCGAGTCTGATATTATTCACAGGATTGTTAGTAACAGTGTTGTTAATAATGGTCAAGGCTAGGCCCTTTGCCCGTACCCCGGGTTGCGTGGTGGGTCCTCCGTGCTACTCCGGGCGCTCCCCAGCCCAGAAAACCTGGCGTTTCGGGGGCATGGTGCATCTGATGAGCAACTCTCCCCTCTCCATTGTAAAAGCGCGCTTCGGGGACGACCCGAAGAAGGCAAAAGAACAACTCATTGAAGCCGTGAAGAAGGTCGCAGGCAAAGACCTGTGGCTCGACCGGCTCAACGAGAAAAAGGGCCTTCAGCAGGTGTCGAACCGCAAGCTGCTCCATCTCGAGCAACTCTTCGGAACGATGGCCAAGGAGGTCGGCTCCCGCGACAAACTCATCGCGGAGATCGCGAAACTCAAGGGCCGCCCAAAGGATGAGGACTACAAAACTCGCCTGGCCGAGGAGTCGACTCCGAGCTTGTGGGATCGGTACCAGTCGGTACAATCCAG
>CAYZDM010000346.1:0-4087 GCA_964476875.1 uncultured Sandaracinaceae bacterium
TGCCGACGAACCGATTCGGTTCGTGCGGAGCAATACCGCGACGCAAGCGGCCCTGGCGCAGCCGTTCAACGTTCATTCCGTTCCCACTCTGCTGTTCGTGAACGACGGCGAGATTCTCGACGTTCGTGTGGGTGCGCTCTCGGGACCGGCGCTGGCCAAGAAGGCGCAGTGGCTTCTCCGAAAGTCCCGCGGTGAGAGCTTCTTGTCCGGTCTGTTTGGCCGCAAGTAGTCCACCGCTTCGCAGCGCCCCGGTGAGCGGACCCATGCAGAGGACGCTTTCCGTGGTGCAGGCGTTAGTCGCCGCCGCCGACGGTGGGGCCCTTGAACATGCCCGTGCGAGGAACCGTGCTGCCGAACAGAGCCCGAAAGAAGATGGGGAACTCGAGAATCACCGTGAGCCCGGCCAGGGTCAGCCCTCCGCGCAAGGCGATTCGTCCTGCCAGTTGGTCCTGCGGCATCCACAGCAGGAAGGCGGCGACGAACACCGCTGTCGCCGCGAAACCGGCGAGTGACATGAGCAGAAACTGCCTGCGCGAATTGTGCTCCGCGTCGTAGCTGAGTAGGAACGGCGAATAGAGTCGCCGGGCGGGCGTGTAGACGCTGTGCGTGAGCTGCGCCCCGATCAGGTGTCCCCACTCATGCAGATTGAAGGCGCAGAGGGCGGCTCCAACACCGGCGCCGATCGAGAACGCCGAGCTGAGCCCCGCAGCAGGCGCAGTCGTTAGGCTCAGCCACCACAGAGCAATCGTAGCGGCGAGAATCGTGAGGTCTCGAATGGCGAAGCCGCGAAACATGAGAGTTTCCTAGGCCACGGGCCGAACGCGTCAAGGGTGGACTCAATTGCCCTGCAGAATCTGCCGACTGATGAGGATGCGCTGCACGTCTGAGGTGCCTTCATAGATCTGTGCAACGCGCACATCCCTGTAGATCTTCTCGACGGGGAGCTCTCGCGAATACCCATAGCCGCCGAAAATCTGGATTGCATCCGAGCAGATGCGCTCCGCCGCCTCGGAGGCGAAGAGCTTCGCCATGCAAGCTTGTTTCAGGCAGGGGCGCCCGGCGTCGCGCAGTGCGGCGGCCTCGAGGGTCATCACCTGCGCTGCGTGTAACTGGGTGGCCATGTCGGCGAGGCGGAACGCAACCGCTTGGTGCTTGGAAAGCGATTGGCCGAAGGCCGTGCGCTCCTGCGCGTACTCGACGGCATGGTTCAGTGCCGCCCTGGCCATCCCCGCGCACTGGGCTGCGATGCCGATTCGTCCAGCCTCCAAGTTGGCGAGCGCAATGCGATAGCCTTCGCCCTCGCTTCCGATCAGATGATCGGCAGGCACGATGGCGTCCTCGAAACTCAACTGCGCCGTGTCCGAGGCTTCTTGTCCCATCTTGCGTTCCAGTGAGGCGACGCTCATGCCATCGGTTCCGGCGGGCACCACGAACGCCGAGATCCCCCGCTTGCCCGCCGAGGGATCGGTGATCGCGAAAACGATGACCGCGCCGGCGATTCGCCCGGACGTAATGAACTGCTTGGTGCCCGTGATGGCGTAGCCGTCGCGGATCCGGACCGCGCGGGTCTGAAGGTTGGCGGCGTCGGATCCCGCTTGCGGTTCGGTCAGTGCGAACGCGCCGATCATCTCGCCGGTGGCCAAGGGCTTCAGGTACCGCTCTCGAAGGCCTTCGCTTGCGACCGACTGCAAGATGGCACAGACCGGTGCATTGTTGACGCTCATGATCGTTGACACGGCGCCGTCGCCAGCGGCGATCTCCATCAACGCCAGCGCATACGACACGTAGTCCAATCCGGCTCCGCCATACGCCTCCGGAACGGTCATTCCCATGAATCCGAGCCCGCCCATTTCGCGGAGCACGTCGACGTCAACCTCCCCCGCGGCTTCCCATCGTCGGGCGTTCGGCGCCAAGCGCTCCTCGGCGAAACGCGCAGCCGACTCGCGAATCATCTCTTGTTCTTCGGTGAAGATCATGGGCTCCCAAGGAATAGAACAGCCCAGGCCACTGCGCTAGCCGGTCAAAGGCTGTCGTAGTATTCGCGGGCCTCGACCGCTGTTCGCTTGATACCTTCTTCGGTGTCGACCAGTGGCCTGTAGTCCAAGTGCCGTTTGGCTTTGTCGATCGAAAAGTAGTGGTCGATGTCGCAGAGCTTCACGTTGGCGACCGTGAACATCGGCTTGCCCACGCCGAGGACTTGATAGACTCTTTCCCATGTGACCCCCATCGCACGAGCGACGGGACTTGGCAGGCGAACCAAAGGCCGCTGTAGACCCATCTGCTCTACGAGCTCGATGCTGAACTGACCCGCGTTGATCGGGGTTTCGTCGCTGAGGAAGTACGCCTCGCCACAGACAGGCGACCCCTCGACGAGTCGTTCCGCCGCTCGGAGTTCTGCGTCGACCAAGTTGTCAATGTAGACGTAGTCGAGTTTCGCCGACCCGTCGCCGAAGACTACGATTGGCGCGCCCGCCTTGAGCGCGCGTACGAGTCGCCCGTAGGTAAGCCGTTCGCCCGGACCATAAATGCCGCCGGGGCGAATCGCGCAGGTGAGAAGCCCATCACCGTTGGCCTCGAGGACGGCGCGTTCCCCGGCGATTTTCGTGCTGGTGTAGAGGTCGCGAGACGTGCTGTAAGGGGCCGACTCATCACCTCCGGCTGCGTCCATACAAAAGGACGCCACGATGGAGCTCGTGTGCACCAGCCGTCGCACGCCGCTTTGTCGCGCCACGGCGATCACGTTCTTGGTCCCACCGATGTTGATCGACTCGATGATCTCGGTCACGGAACGTCGCGCGTGCGTGAGCGCTTCGATCACCGCCGCGGTATGAAAGACCGTGTCGACTCCCATCGATGCCTCGCGCACGTCCGCGCGACTGCGAACATCCCCTTGGATCCACCGGACTCCGTCTTGCGGTCCGGGCGATGGGGCGGTGTCGAGGACCCGCACCTGGCAGCCTTTGGCCCGCAATGCCGCGACCAGATGTCGTCCGAGATACCCCGCTCCGCCCGTCACCAGGCAGCGTGTTCCGTCCAGGGTCGAGGTGTCGATCATGACGCGCCAATAGGTAGCCTCTCCTGGGACTGTGAACAAGCTCACAAAATGACGGGCTTCGAGGGATTTTCTCTCACAATTCGGCAACTTTGCGGCAACTGGGCATTGACTCCCGCACCCGATCTGAGGGTAGACTGGCTGCTCTGCGCTTGCAGTCACTTCGGCGGCACCACCCCATTTCCGCCGGAGGTTGTACCGAGGAAAATGATCATGAACTCGAGCTTGCTACAGGCACTTGCCTGGTCGGTTGTTCTTAGTTTGGCGGCGGTCGGCTGTGACTCGAGCAGCAGCGTTGATGTGGACAAATGCTTGACGGCACTGAGCATCAACATCGAAGTGGGTGACGGCGCTGTCATCAACGAGGTCGAGTACGAGATCACCGGGAACGGCATCGTGCCGGTGGAAGGCATCATCGACACGAGTGCACCGGGCGCGACCGCATCGGTGGAGACCTTTGGCCTCCCGTCCGGCGACGGCTACCTAGTGGCCATGGTCGCCACCTCGGAAGACGGTACGCTCATGTGCGGTGGGGCCGCAGGGTTTAATGTCGTCGTCGGCGCGGTCACGCCCGTTACGGTCATGCTCAACTGCAAGGACGTGGAACGCTTCGGCGGTGTCCGCGTCAACGGCAAGCTCAATATCTGCGCAGAACTCGACCGGGTCATCGTCGCGCCGCTTCAAATCGCGACCGGGTACGCACTCGAGGTCGAGGCCAACGCCGGCGACGAAGACGACGATGACGTCGAGTATCTGTGGACCTCCACCGGTGGTTCTTTCGATGACTCCGAGGCGGAGGCCACCGTTTTCGTTTGTGGCGAAGCCGATGAGGAGGAGATCACCATCGAGGTGTCTGACGACGACTTCGAGTACTGCGTCGATAGTTGGACGATCGCGGTCAACTGCGTCGAGGACGACGGCAGTGGCGGCACCGGCGGTTCCCGGGCTTCGCTCAATTCGCAGGATGTCAACACTGCCCCGGAGTCGATTCTGGTGGGCAAGGCCCACTTTCAGCCCCTTGCCTCGGTACCAGGC
>CAYZDM010000347.1:0-4073 GCA_964476875.1 uncultured Sandaracinaceae bacterium
TTGGCGGCGGCGACGGAGGGACCGTCCGGGAGGTCCTTCGACATCCGGATGTGACGGAATGCGTGATGGTCGAGATCGACGAGATGGTGGTCGACGCATCGAAACAGCACCTGCCTGGCATCGGAACCGCATGGGACGACCCGCGCCTCGACGTTCGGTTCATCGACGGCGTAGACTACGTCAAGCAGAGCACCGATGCTCCCTACGATGTCATCCTTCTAGATGGCACCGACCCGGTGGGTCCAGGCACCGCCCTCTTCGATGAAGGCTTCTACGCGGGCTGCAAGCGCATGCTTACTGCTGACGGCGTCATGGCACTACAGAGTGAGGCACCACTACTCATGATGGACGTCTTCGTCGAAATCCAACAGCGTCTCCGCGCCCTATTCTCCGAAGTCCACCCGTACCTAGGCGGCGTCCCCCTCTACGGCACCGGGAGCTGGAGCTGGACCTGGTGCTCCGACACAGGCGAACCACTGCGCCCCATCCCAGAACGCCAAGCTGCCATCGTCAACGCATCCAAGGCGTACAACGAAGACCTCCACCAAGCCGCCTTCGCCCTCCCCAACTACATAAAAAGAGCCCTAAAACTCCCCCCCCCAACTTAACAAAAACTATATAGGGGTCAGACCCCTTTTCGAGGTTGGCTACCAGGTGAGGACTAGCTTGCCGAAGGTTTGGTTGTTGTCCATTCGCTCGTGGGCGGACTGGATCTCGGTCATGGGTAAGATGGCGTCGATGATCGGTTTGAGTTCTTGTGTCACGAAACGCCCCAGCATCTGCTGAGTGAACGCGGTGGTGAGCTCCGCTTTCTCAGCGGCGGAGCGGCTTCGCAAGACCGAGCCATGGATCGATGCCCGCTTCGCTAGGAGCGTACCGAGCGCCAACTCGCCCTTTACTCCGCCCATCAAACCAATGACGATAATCCGGCCCTTCTTGGCAATCACTTTCACGTTCTGCGGAAGGTACGCAGCGCCAATCGTGTCGAGAATGACGTCGACGCCACCGGGGGCCACTTCGAGTACAGCATCGGCAAAGCTGCCGTCCTCCACTAGAACGCCGTGGTCCAATCCTATGTCCGCGCATCGAGGGAGCTTGTCCGACGTGCGTGACGTGCCGATTGAGGTCGCACCGACCACGGACGCCAACTGAATGCCGGCCGTGCCCACGCCACTCGCGACGGCGTGGAACAAGACCATCCCCGCTGCCTGCAACCCCCCCTGCACGACGACCGCGTCGTAGGCCGTCAGGAACACCTCCGGAATCGCGGCCGCCTCTTCAAGGGAAAGGACGCTCGGAACCGACATCAACTCGGCGCTCTCGGTGAGCAGGTGAGTTGCCATCGAGCCTCCGCCGACGATGCCCATCACCCGGTCGCCCGGTGTCCAAGCGTCGACCGAATCCCCTACCGACTCCACGACACCCGCAAACTCGAGCCCTGGCACATCGGCCGGCACTCCAGGCGGCGCAGGATAGAACCCTCGACGCTGCAGGCAATCGGCGCGATTCAGTCCGGCCGCGGCAACCGAGACCAACACCTCCGACGGCCCCGGCGGAGCGACGTCGATCTCGCCGACCTCCAACACCTCCGGCCCCCCGGGCTCACGAATTCGAATCGCCTTTGCTTTGAGCATGCCGCCAAGAGTAACGCGCGGAAGCCGACCGTCCAGCCCCGTATCTCGTGCTACGTTCTCAGCGATGACCGCAAACGTCGGGAGCTTTCTGCATCATTGGGCGCAGCAGGACCCTGAACGCACGGGCATGGTCGACTCGGGTCGTGATGGGCTCGCACTCAGCTACGGGGAGTTGGACCGCCAAGCCTCTCGGGTGGCCGCGCACTTGCTCGAGCATGGCCTCGGCCCTGGGGACCGCGTCGCAATCTGCACCGGCAATGGTTTGGAATTTGTGGCCGCGTGGTTCGGCGCCGTCTACGCCGGCTGCACGACGTTGCCGATCCCCGTGATGTCCACTGCACACGAGATCGCTTTTCGACTCCAGCATGCGGGCTGCCGTGCACTATTGACCGATGCCGATCGGGCCGGCGTCGCGCGCGAAAGCAAGGCGCGCGCAGGCACATCCTGCGAAGTCCTGCTCGTCGGCGATGCAATTGCAAACGCCAAAGGCGAAGCTACTCCCTGCCCTACCTCGCCCGACTCGCTGGCGATGCTCCTCTACACGTCGGGGACGACGGGGGCAGCGAAAGGAGTCTGCATCACGCACGAGTCGCTCGGGGCTCACACCCGAGCCCTGGTAGAACAGACCTTGCATCTAACCGACGAGGACCGGATTCTCGGAACGCTCCCGCTTACTCACTCATACGGCATACGCATGACGTTGCTGGTACCGTTCTTCGCTGGTGCCCGTACCATCTTCGTCCCTAGGTTCTCGCCGGCTGGGACACTCGAACTCTGCACGACTCACCAGATCACCTGGCTTCCCGGCGTCCCAACTATGTTCGTAGCCTGGGCAAACGAACAAACCCAACCGATGCCGACCTCGCTCCGGTGGTGCATGAGCGCCGGGGCACCGCTAGTAGAGGATGTGCGTCTGCGGGCCGAGGCACGCCTCGGTGCCCCAGTCCGCCAAGGATACGGCCTGACCGAAGCGACGTTCACGACTATCAACGCCCCTCCCGACGACGCCGTGCCAGGGTCATCGGGCAAACCGGTCGCAGGCGTCGATTTGAGGATCGCAGACGACTTCGGAGAAGAACTGCCGACAGGCGTGCACGGCGAAGTTCTGATCCGCGGCCAGAACGTGATGTCGGGCTACCTCGATGAGGAGCTTGCAACCGCCCACGTGATGCGCGGCGACTGGCTTCACACTGGCGACATCGGCTTTCTCGATGAGGAGGGTCGCCTCACCATTGCGGACCGCAACAAGGACTTGATCCTGAGAGGCGGCGCCAGCGTCTATCCCTCCGAGGTTGAGAATGTGATCGCACACCATGCGGCCGTTCGAGACGTAGCTGTGGTGGGGCAACCTGACGACTACTACGGCGAAGAGATCGTCGCCATCATCGTCAGAGGGGCCGATGTCACCGCAATGGAACTAGACACTTGGGCGCGCGAGCAACTGGCGCCGTACAAAGTGCCGCGACGTTTCGCATTCGTCGACGCGCTCCCGCAGGGCGCCAGCGGTAAAACACTCAAGCGCCGCCTCAGGGATGCGCTCGTATCTGGCGAGCTCCAATCCGAAGCGCTACCGACGAACCGGCCGACTGATTAGCTCGAACACGGCAATCATCACGACGCCGCCAACGAGAAGCCCTACCCACGGGCCATACCAGCCTGCGGCTACCGGGACTTCGGCGCAGACCAAGCTCACGCCGCCGACGAGAAGCGCGTACGGAATCTGAGTTCGGACGTGATCCATGTGGTCACAACTAGTCGCCATCGAACTGAGGACCGTCGTATCGGAGATGGGAGAACAGTGGTCACCCCAAACGGAACCGGCCAGGATCGAGGAGACGGTTCCTAGCAAGATTGTCTCGCTTCCAGGCGCGATCTGATGCGCGAGCGGTACGACGAGGGGAAACAAGATCGCCATGGTGCCCCACGAAGTACCGGTGGCGAAGCTAACCAACGCCGCCATGACGAAGACCATTGCAGGAATCCAAGTTGGCGTGATCCAATCTCCCACGGCTCCGATCAGAAACGACGCCGTGTTGAGGTCTCGACAGACGGCGCCGAGCGACCAAGCGAGCACGAGGATGACAGCAGCAAAGAGCATCGAGCGCATGCCACCCATCCAGGCGTCGATCGACTTACGGAAAGACAGTGCCCCACTCCCTACCGAAAGGCCTAGTGCCACGACGCAGCCCGTTCCGGTCGCCCACAAGATTGCCGCGCTCGAGCTCGCTTCGCCCACAATGGCGCGAAGGGACAGTGCCATCCCGGCCGATAGGACCTTGGCCCGGCCGTCGACATAGATTCCGATCGCAGCCACCAGCACGACCGTCACGACCGGAATCAGCGCATTCATGGCTCGTCCGGGGATATCCTCGGGGACTGACTCTCCGTGAAAGTCCGAGGCGGGCTGTGAGCCGGGTCGAGTGAGGAGTCCTTGGTCGA
>CAYZDM010000348.1:0-4051 GCA_964476875.1 uncultured Sandaracinaceae bacterium
GGGCGGTGGTGGCCATGATTCTCCTTCTGAGGCACGAGTAGGCCGGTTCTATAGGGACTTCAGCCGAAATTCCAAGCGGTTGCCGACGATAAAGAAATTCATTATCAGTAAGAGATGAAGCGCTCCCTCGCTGATTTACCCCTCGGCCAGCACGCGAAAATCATCTCGATCGACTGCGAGCGCGGGTTATCGCGGCGCCTGATGGAGATGGGCCTACTCCCTGGGACTCGTGTCCGGGTCGTCCGTGCGGCGCCGCTGGGCGATCCGATTGAGCTAAGGGTGAGGAATTATTCGTTGTCCGTGCGGCGCGCCGAGGCCGCCAAGATTGCCGTGCACCCCGAAGGTCCGGCGTGAGCAGCAAGGTCGACCCCGTCCAAGTCCTGATCGCCGGCAACCCCAACTGCGGAAAGAGCACCCTGTTCAATGCGCTGTCCGGGGGCAGCGTCCACGTCGGGAACTATCCAGGGGTCACCGTAGACCGAACCAGCGCGCAGGTGCAGATCGGGGCCCAGCGAATTGAGCTGGTCGATGTGCCCGGCATGTACAGCCTCACGGCGAGCTCTCCCGAAGAGCAGCTTGCCGTGAACGCGCTGATCGAAGCGGATACGCGCGCTGTGATTTGTGTGGTCGATGCCACCACGCTGGAGCGAGGCCTCTATCTGGCGCTGCAGCTCATCGAGTCGGGACTCTCGGTGGTTGTCGCCCTCAACATGATGGATTCGGCGGAGCGCCTCGGCCTTCGCATCGACACCGAACGGCTATCTCGGCTGCTCGGGGCGCCGGTTGTGCCTGTGGTCGCCACCAAACGGCGCGGCCTCGATGTGTTGCGCAATGCCATCGGCGAAGCGCTGGCGAAAGGCATTGGCGGGACGCGAGCCACTGTCGAGTATCCACCAGAAGTCGAAGCGGACATCGAGAGGCTTGTCCCAGTCGTTGCCCGCTGGCGCCCAGAGACACCAACGAGCCAACGGCGCGTGTTCGCACTCTGGTGCCTGCTTTCCCTCGGAGAAGATGATCTGCGCGGGGTGCCCGAGGAGGTGCGTGGCACTGTGCGCGACATTCGCGACGCCGCTCGCGGCAAGGGCCGGAATCTGGATCTAGAGATCGTTGGGGCTCGATACGCCTGGCTCGACGAGGCCCTCGAGCAGGCATGCTCTGCCCACGAGTCGGGCCCTTCATGGAGCGAGCGCATCGACCGCGTGTTGACGCACCCGATCGCTGGATTGCTGATCTTCGCCGTCGTCATGTTTGCGATTTTCGAGGCACTTTTCGCAGGTGCTGAACCGATGATCGGCGGCATCGAGCGTCTGACCGGGTTCATGCAGGCGCAAGCGGCTGCGACCTTGCCCCCTGGCGTGCTGCAGGATCTCGTTGTCGAGGGCGTTATCGCAGGTGTGGGCAACGTCATCGTGTTTGCTCCACAGATTCTGATGCTCTTCCTCTTCATTGGGTTCCTCGAAGACTCGGGGTATCTCGCCCGCGTAGCCTTTGTGATCGACCGGGTCATGAAGGGCGTGGGGCTTCACGGTAAGGCGTTCGTCCCATTGCTGTCCGGCTTCGCGTGCGCGGTCCCGGCCGTGATGGCGACACGCACCATAGAGCGTCGCCGAGATCGCCTGGTGACCATGCTGGCGCTCCCGCTGATGTCTTGCAGTGCTCGCCTTCCGATCTACATCCTTGTCGTCGGCACGGTGTTCGCTGGCAAGTCGCTAGGCTGGTTCAGCGCGGGCGCGGTAGCGCTGTTCTCCATGTATACCTTGTCGGTCCTCGTTACCCTCGCGGCGGCCGCAGTCCTTGGGCGCACCGTGCTCCAGGGCCCTGCGCCCACCTTCGTGCTTGAGATGCCACCGTATCGTTGGCCCTCGGCGCAGATCCTGTGGATCAACGCCTGGCGTCGGCTGCGGATATTTCTCGTCGATGCGGGCACGATCATATTGGCGATGACTATCCTGCTTTGGGCGCTCCTGTCGTTTCCGAAGTCGGGAGACATCACCGACCACTACGCCGAGGAGCGGGTCCGCGTTGAGCAGATGCAGGTGACAGCGGCGGAAAGGGTCGAGGCGCTCAGCGCTTTGAACTCTCAAGAGGCCGCCGATCAGTTGGCGCACAGCCTGGGGGGAAGATTCGGGCACGCGATAGAACCAGCGCTTCGGCCCATCGGGTTCGATTGGCAGATTGGAGTTGGGATCATCGGCGCGTTTGCTGCACGCGAGGTGTTCATCTCCACGCTCGGTGTGGTGTTCGGCATCGGGGAGGCGGACGAGCACAATACGCCGCTCCGGCAGGCCCTTCGGGATGCGCGCCACGCCGATGGGACGCCCGTCATGACCCCGCTCAGTGGAGTCTCGCTGATGGTCTTCTTCCTGCTGGCCTGCCAGTGCATGAGCACCATCGCGGTGGTTAGACGGGAGTCCGGTTCTTGGAAGTGGCCAGTGTTTCTGTTCTCCTACATGACGGTGCTCGCTTACATCGCCTCTTTCGCGGTGTATCAGGGGGGTCTACTCCTGGGTTTCGGGTAGGGGTTCGGGTAGGGTGTCCACTATGCCGTGGCAACAATTCATGGCAGGGTTCATCGTCGTGGCCGCGGGCGTATACGTCTTTTGGCGGTTCCGCCGTAAGAAGCCACAGCGCCGATCTCGAGGCCCCGACGTCCCTGTCTCGAGACTGACGCGAAAACGTCCGCCGCCAGGTTCGTGCGGGCACTGAGCAGAGTGATTACATTGGTTTGAGTATGGGCCGATCCGCCACCATCGAAGGTCTCCGCAAGTTTCGAGAGAAGCTTCTTCGGGAGCGCGATCCTTGGCACGATACCTCCCGTCGGTTTCGCATTCGTCGCTTTGCGGGACCCGAGTGCTTTCTCGAGCATCTGGAAGGGGTGCGGGTAGGGCATCTGACAGACCTGCACGTTGGCCGAGTGACGCCGATGGAAGTTCAGTACGACGCGGTTTCGATCACGAACGCCGGCGACCCCGACATCGTCGTCATCAGCGGTGATTTCGTGTGCCACAGTCAGGTGTACCTCGCGGACCTCACCGATGTGATCAGCAAGATCGACGCGCCAGTGTTTGCGGTGCTCGGCAACCACGACCACTGGGCAGGTGCGGAGCCGGTGCGTGAGGCGCTTCGGCGTGGTGGGGCCGAGGTGCTCGACAATGCGCACACCACAATCACCATCAGGAACCAACCTTTGCAGGTCCTCGGCTTAGATGACGCCTATACCGGGCACGCCGACCGTCGCCACGCATTGAAGGGCCTTCGCTCCGACCAACCGGTCATCGGCCTCTCGCACATCGCCGAAGAAGCCGATGGGCTCTGGGAGTCCGGGGTGCCGCTCGTGTTCTCAGGCCACACCCACGCCGGTCAGGTGACGGTCGCACGGCTTCACGAGCTTTCCGTCGGGAGGCTCGCTGGCCATAAGTACATCCATGGGCTCTACGGCTCTCGCGGCTACGAGGACCCCAAAGGGGCGGTGTACGTGGGCGCTGGTGTAGGGGCCGCGCTCGTTCCGCTTCGCGTCGGTGAGCGTGCCAAGCGCGAGGTGGCATTCTTCGAGCTCGGCACGGAGCCAGGTGCCTTCGACGAACATCACCAAGAGCAGTCCGCCCACCCAGGCCGGGTCCCGTCCAGCAAGACCAAAGAACGCCGCGCCGAAGCCGTGCGCCGCAAACAAGAACGCCGCCAGCGCAAAAACGGCAACGGCAACGGCGTCCCCACTTAACCCTGCGAAAAAGGGGACAGTCCCGTTTTTCAGCGGCTGGCTAAGAACTCTTCGGTTTCGAGGGCGGCCATGCAGCCGGTGCCGGCGGCGGTGATCGCTTGGCGCCACTTCTTGTCTTGGACGTCGCCAGCGGCAAAGACGCCGGGGATGTTGGTCTGCGTCGAATCAGGTTTGGTGATGATGTAGCCCTGATCGTCGGTGTCGATCTGGCCGTTGAGGAACGCCGTGTTGGGGATGTGCCCGATCGCGAAGAAAAGGCCAGCCACCGGGATGTCGCGTTCCTGGTCCGTTTTGAGGTCTTTGACACGGACGGCTTCGAGGAACTCGGCTCCT
>CAYZDM010000349.1:0-4030 GCA_964476875.1 uncultured Sandaracinaceae bacterium
CGATGAAGGCCGGCGTCGAGGCTGGCCGGGATGCCTTCCTGGCCGGCAGAATCCAGCGAAGACTCTACGCCACCGCATCGAGCCCCCTCGAGGGCGTCATTGGTTCCGACCAAGACGGACGCACCTAAGCTCCCGATCATGGAACCAGTGCTGCCGCGGATCTGGATCATCACGGACCCGAACCATCCAGATGGTCCAGTCGCCCCCCTTCGAAGGGCGCTCGAAGAATGCCCACCAGGTTTGGTGGGTATTCAGCTCCGGGCCAAAACGGCGCCCGATCGTCAGTTGCTCGACTGGGGACATGCACTACGTGAGTTGACCCGCGCTAAGGGCAGCGTCTTGACGGTCAACCGACGGGCAGACATCGCGCAGATCATCGATGCCGACGGAGTGCACCTCCCAGAACGCGGCCTGCCGGCGAGCGAGATCCAAGCCCACTGGCCCGTCCTTCGAATGCTTGGCGTCTCCCGACACGACTCGGCCGGCCTGCAGGCCGCCAAACGGGATTCCGCGAGCTATGCGTTTTTGAGCCCGGTCTTCGACGTCCCGGGTAAAGCGACACCGATTGGGATTCACGGTTTTCAGGGCACGATCGCCGATGTCGGCATTCCGACGTACGCCCTCGGCGGGATCCAACCGAGTGACTCCAAAGCGCTCTTGGCGGCGGGCGCCACGGGTGTGGCCGTTCAGCGCGGAATCTATGCTGCCGACGAGCCGGGAGAAACCCTGCAGCAGTACATCCGCGCTCTCGGTGCTGACGCGCGCTAATCAAAGGCCGCGAGGCGCACCGGGCGGTCTCGAGCTTGACAAGACCATACGGAACGGTGGATAGCCCAACCTGTGGGAGCAATTCGCAGTGGGTTTGGGTGCCTTTCGTGGATCGGTGCCGGCATCATCGTCATTGCGTTGGTACTCAAGGTCGCCCTGTTCGACATGGCGGAGGTCGGACACAACGGGATGGCGCCGACGCTCCTCCGGGGTGAACGAGTCCTGATCAACAAGCGCTCCGCCCCGTCCATTGGATCGATCGCCGTCTGCCAGCATCCCACCGAGGACGGTTGGGTAGTTGGCCGAGTCGCGGCCACCGAGGGGATGACGATCGACTCATTCGGAGATGATCTTCGGATCGACGGGGAGTCGACGGTATTCGACAAAGGCGGCGCGACGAGTTTCCTCAACGTGGACAACGACCTGACGAGCACGCTGATGTGGGGCGACGAGTACTTCGGTGGCAAACCGCACCGCATCTTCATGAAAGAGGACGGCCGACACCTCGTCCGCAAGACCGAGTTGTCAGAAGGGGAACTCTACCTCCTCGGCGACTTCAGGTCCTACATGGGTCAGGACAGCCGTGCCTACGGGGTAGTGAGCGCGTCCACATGCCGCGGCACGATCGTCTTCCGGGTCACCCCCGTGGACGGCCTCGAAGGCAAGATCGCCCATCGATATTTCGAGTTACTCCAATAGTGTCGCTTCCGCGTTGCCTGAAGCCCGGTCCGATCTATGCTCCGCGCGCCGAGGACAACGGAGCCGCCAATGAGAGTCGCTGTCGTACAATTTCCGGGCTCAAATGCCGATTGGGACGCCCTTCACGCGGTGCGTGACGTCCTAGGCGCGGACGCCTGGTACGCCTTCCACAAAGAGAGCAGTTTGGGCGAGGCCGATGCGGTCGTGATCCCGGGCGGCTTCTCATACGGCGACTATCTGCGCGCTGGCGCGATCGCGGGCTTTAGCCCTATCGACAACGCGATCCGTGAGTTCGCGGGCCGCGGTGGGCCGGTGCTCGGAATCTGCAACGGATTCCAGATCCTGACGGAGATGGGACTCCTGCCAGGCGCACTCACACGCAATGCTCACCTTCGCTTCGAATGCCGCGATGTTCACGTGCGCGTCGAGAACGAAGGTCCCTTCACCGGCATGGGGGAAGGCACTGTCCTCCGACTGCCGATCGCGCACGCCGACGGTCGTTATCACACCACCGATGAGGGCCTCGCCGAGCTCGAACGCAACGGTCAGATCGCGTTCCGGTACAGCACGCCCCATGGGGATGCCCCGAACGGTAGCGATGCCAACCCCAACGGCTCGGTCGGGGATATCGCGGGTGTGTACAACCAGGACAAGAACGTTCTTGGCATGATGCCGCATCCCGAACGGGCCAGCGAGGCCATCCTCGGCAACGACGACGGGCTCGCTCTGTTCCAATCGCTTCGACGTCACTTGGGGTTCGCATGAGCACACCAGCCAACTTTCCCGGAGAGCCTGACAGCTCGGCCGAAATCGCCCGCGAGTTTGGGTTGGCGGGGCATGAATGGGAACGTGTTCTCAGCACTCTTTCGCGCACACCTAGCTATGCGGAGCTCGGGGTCATCAGCGTCATGTGGTCGGAGCATTGCTCCTACAAGTCCTCACGAATTCACCTCGGCAGGCTGCCAACGACGGGGCCCCAGGTCGTGCAGGGGCCCGGCGAGAACGCTGGCGCGGTCGACATCGGCGATGGCTTCTGCGCCGTGTTCAAGATGGAGTCGCACAACCATCCATCCTACATCGAGCCCCATCAGGGCGCGGCGACGGGCGTCGGTGGCATCCTGCGAGACGTATTCACGATGGGCGCTCGGCCGGTGGCCTCGTTGAACTCGTTGCGTTTTGGCAGACCCGAGCATCCAAAGACACCGCATCTGCTGAAAGGCGTGGTTGCTGGCATCGGCGGATACGGCAATTGCATCGGAGTCCCTACGGTGGGCGGCGAGGTCCAGTTCGACCCGAGCTACGACGGCAACATCTTGGTCAACGCGTTTGCCGTCGGTGTCGCCAAGACCGACGAGTTGTTCTTCGGAGTCGCGGAGGGCGTTGGCAATCCGATCATCTACGTCGGTGCGAAGACGGGCCGAGACGGCATTCACGGCGCGACGATGGCGAGCGCCGAGTTCGGTGAAGAGACCGACAGCAAACTGCCTACGGTCCAGGTGGGCGACCCTTTCATGGAGAAACTGCTCCTCGAGGCCTGCCTGGAGATTTTCGCGACCGACTGTCTGTCTGGTGTCCAAGACATGGGCGCCGCTGGTCTAACCTCATCGTCCGTCGAGATGGCGGACCGCGCGGGCAACGGCATCGAGCTCAATCTCGATGCGATCCCCAGGCGAACCAAGGCGCTCAGCCCGTACGAGATGCTATTGAGCGAGTCCCAAGAGCGCATGCTCATGGTCGCCAAAGAGGGCCGCGAGCAAGAGGTGTTCGACCTGTGTGCCAAGTGGGATTTGGATGCCTCCATCGTAGGCCGTGTTACCGACACCGGGCGCTTCGTATGCAAAGCCACGCCAGGGTACGATCCGTTTGATGGCACGGGCGCGCCGGACCCTGTCGTCGTCGTCGATCTTCCGGTCGACTTGCTGACGAACGCGGCCCCCAAGTACGACCGTCCGCAGGAGGCGCGGCCCGAAAGAGCCTCCATCGTGACAATGACGGGCGACGCTCCCGATGACCTCGGCGCGGACCTCTTGCGTTTGATAGGGTCGCCGAACATCGGCAGTCGTTCTTGGATCTGGCGCCAGTATGACCACATCGTGCGCGACGGCACCGTGGTTCGCCCGGGCGAAGGCGACGCAGCCGTGATTCGTGTGTTCTGTGAAGATGCCTCGGGGACGCGCGAGAAGTTCTTGGCAGTCTCGTCTGACTGCAACGGCCGCCACGTGGAGCTCGACCCCTTCGGCGGTGCCGCCATGGCGGTCGCGGAATGCACCCGCAACATCGTGTGCGTCGGTGCCAAGCCCCTCGGCCTCACCGACTGCCTCAACTTTGGCAATCCCGAAGTGCCCGAACAGATGTGGCGATTTGCGCAGGCGATCGACGGTCTGGCCGCCGCGTGCTCAGCACTGGGCGCCCCGGTCGTATCGGGAAACGTGAGCCTCTACAACGAGACAGACGGGAATGCGATTTTGCCCACCCCGACGGTCGCTGTGGTCGGCCAACTCGAAGACCCTGACCATCGACTTGGGCTCGGCTTCGTCCTCGAAGGGGATGTGATCGTCCACCT
>CAYZDM010000350.1:0-4021 GCA_964476875.1 uncultured Sandaracinaceae bacterium
TAATCCCCGGTGTAGGCCGCAACCGCCGCTAGATCGTGATCTTACACACCCTACGGAAGACTGCAACTACAGAGGTCCACGGACCCGTTAGTCCGCTCCTCGAACCAGGCTTTCGGGCAAGAGAATGGAGGGACGCCCAGTGGCGAAGACCCAAAGCTGGTGGGCAGCACGGGTGGCGGCGATGTGAAGAAGGTGCCGTGTCTCGTCGTCGGTTGGGAATGTGGAGCGATTGCACTCCACGATGACTACGTAGTCGAACTCGAGCCCCTTGACCTGGCGTACGTCGGTCACGTCGACTCCAGGGCGGAACGGGAAGTCCTGGTCGGCGATGCGGCGCAGGTTCGGCACCTCGCCGTGACGGAGGCCCTTGTAGTAGATGTCGGCCTGCTCGGGATAGCGCGCGATCACCGCGACCGAAGATAGCGGCTCCGAGCTCACCAGGCCTCGAAGCGCCTCCGACAGGAAGCCCACTGCCTCGCCACTGCCGCCAAACTGGAAGAACTCGACCGGCGCACCATATCGGATCGCCTCACCAGAGACCTCGTTGCGAAGCGGTCCGAGCACATCGGTCGCGAACTCGAGAATTTCGTGGGTCGAGCGGTAGCTCAACTTGAGCGGCTCGATCTCGATGTGGTCGAGCTTCAACTCCTCGAGCACATGCCGCCAATCGGAGAAACCGTTGTCGAGATGAAGCTTCTGCGCGATGTCCCCTGCAAGCGTCACGCTCTGTTGGTCAGTCGCGGTGTCGAGTACGACGGCCAACTCGACGGGGCTCATGTCCTGCGCCTCGTCGATGAAAATATGCTCGTACTCAAGTGTCGCCCGCCGCCCGGACAGTGGTCCGCGCAGCGTTTGAAAGAGGCGAAGCAGCAATGCGTCATCTTCGCGATCGAGCTCGGCCGGCTCGTCCTCATCGACCCCATCGACGCCAACGCTCCGGGTGTGTGGCTCGTCGTCTTCTTCGAGAGCGTCCTCGTACTTCATCAAGACGGCAGTCGAGTGACGGCTGCACCATGAGTGGGCCCACTCGATCTGCTTGTCGCTGAGGGCATCGGGCGCCCAGCGCGCGAAGGCATCGGTGAGACGTTTCCGATCGGTCACCAGATCCGCCCACGCCGTCACGATGTCGTTTGTTCGCTTCGACCAGCGCTGACAAAGACGTCCGACGGTATGTCGGATGCCAAGCGCCACCCCTTGCGCATCACCGTCACGCTCCTGAACCCACTGCGAAAGGACCTCGATCCGTACTCCGAGAGGCTCGTCCTTCGTGCCGCGCCACACGCGAGTCAGCAATTCGCCGCCCTCGCCCTGCTTCGTTGCCTCGTCGATCTCCGCTTCGACCTGTGCGGCGACATCCGCGACGTATTGATCGATCGCGCGGAGCATCGCTGGATGCTTCTTCAATCGAACCACATGCGTGGGCGTATCCTCGACGTATCGCGTGGTCAGCTTCGGAATGTGACGGCGCCGTTGTTGCTCCGCCCAGCGCTGGAAGGTCTGGACCGGCATGTCGCTGACGCCGAGCGCCGGCAGAACGCGAGAGATGTACCGGACCAATGCATCGTTGAAGACGATGACCAACATCTGGTCGGAGCGGAATCGCTGCGGGTCCTGGAAGGCGAGGTACGCAAGGCGATGGAGGCCAATCGTGGTCTTGCCGCTGCCGGCGCCGCCCTGGATGACGACCAGGCCCGAGGTGGGCTGGCTGATCATTTCGAACTGCCGTGGGTCGATCAGCGCCGTGATCTCGGAGAGGTGCTTGTCCTCCCTCAGATCTTCGTCGCCGACCCCGAGTGCGCCAGGCCGGTGGTGAGACTCCGGACGCATCGCCGCGCCCTGCCCACCTGCAAGCTTCGTCGTTTGATCCGCGACCCGTCGCCAAAGATCTTCACGAGAGCGCCGAAAGGTGCCTTGCGGCGTGCCGATCCGTCGGAGCTTGCCGGTCGGGATCGAGAGGTTGCGGCGAACGAGCACATCACCCTCGACTTCACGGTCACCGAAGATCTCGTCGTAGTCGTCGCCCTCTTCGTAGCGGTAGTAGACCCGGCTGACCGGCGCGTCCCGCCAATCGACGATACGCACCCCCGTCTTGGGGTCGAGGAACGTGCTGCGGCCGATTAGAATCTCGCGCTTTCGGCCCTCCTCTTCGAGAACCATGCGCCCGAAGTATGGCGAGGCCGGGTCGACCGCCCCCTCCGTGACCTGCGCCCTACGCTGCGCCACCTGCTGAAGGCGCTCCATCTCTTCGACCAGCGGTGGGATGTCTTCGAGCCGTGCCTCGCCGATTTGGTCGCGAAGCGCTATCAGCTCGGCGTCGTAGTCGATGAGCCGGCCCCGGTGTGTCGGACGGCTCGCTTGAGCGGTTCGATGCACGCGGGCGAGGACCTTCTCCTCCTGGCCGACGATTTCATCCATCTCCGCATCTGCGGGGGGCGCTTCCGCTCCAGGGCGTGGATTGAGCTCAGCCTGCTTCATTTTGTGCGTATCAAGGACGAATCAAGTCCCGTTTAGGCGAATTCGGGGACGAGTAGCACGATTTGCACGGCTCTCCAAGCACCAACGGAAAACGCAATATTTTGGAGCAGATGCGTCAGTCGAGAGACTTGAGGAGGATCTTGGAACGGCGGCCCTGATCGTATGCCGAGCGCCGCGTCTCAGGCAGGTCACTCAGCTCGCAGTTCTCGAAGCCGCGCTCCCGAAACCAGTGCGAAGTCTGGGTGGTGAGAACGAACAGCCGATTCAGCGCCTGCGCATCGCACTGTCGCTCGAGGTAATGCAGGAGTTGGTCGCCACGGCCCGAGGTTCGGAACTCGGGGTGCACGACGAGACACGCCAATTCAGCGATGCCGTCATCCGGATATGGGTACAGCGAAGCGCAGGCGACGATCATCCCGTCTCGCTCGATCACGGTGATGCGATCAAAGTCGTTCTCGAGCATCTCTTGGGAGCGACGGACGAGGATGCCCTGCTCTTCGAGTGGCTGAATCAAACCGAGAATGCCGCCGATGTCGCCTGGGGCCGCCGGGCGCACCCCTTCGAAGGTCTCCGAGGTGACCATCGTGCCCACGCCGTCCCTCGTGAATAGCTCGCGAAGGAGCGACCCGTCGCCTTGGCGCGCCACCAAATGCGCGCGCGGGACGCCACGCTGACACGCCAGAATCGCGGCAGCCAAGTGTCGTTCTGTGTGGTGACCGAGGTCGCGCCCCGATCGAAGGATCTGCTCGGCCTCTTGCGGCGTCAGTTGGGACGGCGGCAACCCCTCGGCGTCCAGCACGCCCTCGCCTTCGAGGAGGCCGATCAACTTGTCGGCGCCGAGGGCAACCGCGGTCGCCGCGGCGACGTCATGACTACTGATGTTGAACGCATCGCCCGTTGCGGAGTAGCCGATGGGGGTGAGAACGACGATCGCGCCGTCATCGAGCCGCTGCCTGATCGCTTCGGCGTCTACACGCCGCGGTTTTCCCGTGTGTTGATAGTCGACGCCATCGAGCACACCGATCGGCTGCGCCATCACGAAATTTCCGGTCGCGACTCGAAGCCGTGCGCCCGCCATCGGCGAGTTCGGCAGGCCCATCGACAACTGCGCCTCGATCTCGACCTGCGTCGCCCCGACCGCCTCTTTAACGCACTGGATTGCAACGTCGTCGGTCACGCGCAAATCGCCTTCAAATCGAGGCTCGGCGCCGCGACGCGCCAAGGCCTCGTCAATCTGAGGTCGAGCCCCGGCGACCAGGACGACCCGGACACCGAGCGAATGCAAGAGCGCCACGTCGTACAGAAGCGTCCGCAAGTCTTTCGAGGCCACCGCTTCACCGCCGAACATGATCACGAACGTCCGGCCACGATGCGCGTGGATGTACGGCGCGCTCGCTCGGAAGTGTTGGACGAATGGGTCGGTCTTGGGGCTCATGCCGGCTCGGTGCAGAATCGTTGAATCAGGTTGGCGTACAGGTCCGTCGCACGCTCGATAGCCGCTATGGTGACATATTCATCGGGTTGGTGCGCAACGGCGATATCACCG
>CAYZDM010000351.1:0-3999 GCA_964476875.1 uncultured Sandaracinaceae bacterium
CGGCGTCATTCGGGTTGTCCTGACCCGAGGCGAACTAGGTTGGAGTGATGGCTGACAGTGACCCGCTCTCGCAGATGTTCAACCTGTTCGCGGCGCCGCTCGCCGGGACGGTCCAATCCTTCGAGCAGTTCCGCAAGGGTGTCGATGAGTTCATGCGCGGCGTCGAGAACTTCAACCGGACCATGGAGAACCTGAACGAGACGACCGAGCGGATCAATTCACTGCTCATCGAGATCGAACAACCCATCAGGGCCGCGATCCCCCAGGTGACACGAACTGTCAAGACTGCCGACGAGATGATGCAGGTTGTCAGCGGTCCGGCGATGGCCGTGGCGCCAGGGCTCAATCGCCTCGCTGAAACGTTGGCAACGCCGGCTTTCGCGCAGCTTCCCGCTCAGATCGGAAACTTCTCCGATGTACTCGGCGAGGTGTCTCGCCGTCTCGGACCGCTCACCCAACTCGCCGAGTCGGCCGGTGGACTATTCGGGGGGCTCCGCATTCCGGGAGGCCGTCAGCCGGTGGCGGCTCAGCCGTCGGCGGTGCCAACGCGAGCAGCCTCTGTCCAAACGCAAGAGTCGGGCGACGAGACGCCGACACTGAGGGTCACGGCGGCAAAGGTGACCGCAGCGAAGAAGCCAAGGGCAAAGAAGTCGCCCGCAAGGAAATCAGCGGCAAAGAAGTCGAGCGCAAAGAAATCAACCACCAAGAAGCCAGCGGCGAAGAAGCCCGCCAAGAAGTCGACCGCTCGGAACTGAGCCTCAGCGCCGAACGAACGGGGTGCTGGCGACTCGCCCAGGAAGTTCCTTGCCGCGGACGTCGATGACCACGGCGGTTCCCTCAGGTGTGTCGGGCGCCACGAAGCCAAGTGCGATCCCGTGTCCGAGCATCGGTGAAAAGTTTCCGCTGGTGACGTTCCCGACTGGTTCGTCGTCGATCGAGATGGCGCATCCAGCGCGCGCAGGCCGTCGGCCATCGGTGGCGATGCCGACCAGGCGCCGTTCGATCCCGCTGTTGCGTTCGGCGATCGCTGCATCGCGCCCGATGAATTCGGGCTTGTTCCACGCAACGACCCACCCGAGGCCGGCCTGCAGCGACGTGATGCCCGGGCCGAGCTCATGGCCGTGCAGTGGCAAAGCTGCCTCGAGGCGAAGCGTGTCACGGGCCCCGAGTCCAGCCGGGGTGACGCCCGCTGCGCCCAGCGCACGCCACAGGGGCGCCGCTGCTTCGATCGGGACGGCCACCTCGATGCCGTCCTCGCCCGTGTATCCCGTGCCGGCGACCGTGCAGGGCACACCGTCCCACTCGACAGTGGCGACTCGGAACCGTCCAACGGCCCCAGCAGCCGGGAACACCGTCGACGCCAGCGCCTTTGCGTCAGGTCCCTGAACGGCGATGATCGCTCGGTCACGCGTGATGTCGACACCACCCAGGGCGGCGAGCACACCGCTGGTGTTCGAGGCATTGGGCATCACGTCGAAGGCATCGTCGGATCGCCACCACACGATGATGTCGTCGACCACCGACGCATCCGTCGCGTCGAGCAGATGGGTGTACTGGGCGCGACCAGGTTCGATCTTCGTGAGGTCGTTGGAGAGCGCTCCTTGCAAGCGCTCGAACGCGTTGGGACTGTCGAGACGCACGGTGCCGAGGTGAGAGACATCGAACATGACCGCGCCTCGCCGGCATTCGAGGTGTTCCTCGATCGTGCCCGAGGGGTAGGCGATCGGCATTTCCCACCCGCCGAATTCGACCATCGTCGCGCCGAGCGACCGATGCTCGTCGTCGAGCGGCGAGTGCTCGAGCGTCATCCGGTTCGACGGTTGTCGGCGGGGTGCCCCGGGGCGCTCGTTGCTTCCGCAGACGCGGGGGCAAGGTCGGCTTCGAGTTCCTCGCGGACACCGCCGAGCGACAGCACATTGAGCACGCCCTGTCCGTTCTTGAGCACGTCAACGAGTTGTTCGCCGTCGCAGAGCATGACGCTGCCACCGTCGATGACGATGTGCGCGGCGGCGATGTCGGTAGCGACGTGTTCGCGTAGATACGCGAACACCTTTCGAACCTGTTCCAGCTTGATGCCGGCGTCGAGCAGCTTCTTGATCGCTTTCAGCTCGAGCAGGTCGCTATAGGAGTAGCGGCGACGACTCCCACTGCCCGTTGCGTCGCTCAGCGACGGCCGGATGAGGTCGGTGCGAGCCCAGTAGTCGAGCTGGCGGTACGAGATGCCGACAACCTTGGCCGTCCGCGTGCCGCTGTAGCCGAGATCGGCGGTGAGGTCCTGTTGCCCGTGCGGGTCATCCATGTGCGTGCTCCGTTCGTCTTTGCCCAACATCACGACACGCCAAAACGGCCGCGCTGCTCACACCATCGTAACTACGCCCATGTGAGATCGTGAACCCTACGTTCTCTGACCCTCCGCGTCAATGGCCGGTGTAGTGTCGCAACTCCGATCCCCACAGCTCACAGGAGACAATATGGCTCGAGACGATGAGGTCACCACGGCGCTGGGAAGTGTCAACCTGTTTTCGGGCCTTGATGCAAAGACCTTGAAACAGATCGCGGAGCAAACCAGGAGGTTCACGTTCACCTCAGGCGCATCGGTGATCGATGCAGACGCAGCCGGGCGCTTCGGCCGGCTGTACATCGTGATGTCGGGCACCGCCGAAGCAACGGTCGGTGGACAGGCCGTAGCGGCGTTCGGCCCAGGCGACTTCTTCGGGGAGATGAGCGTGCTCGACGGCAGTCCTCGTTCGGCCACGGTCGTAGCGACGAGCGATCTCGACACCGTGGCGCTCACGTCGTGGAACATGCGTGCGCTCCTGCGCACGGAGCCGAATATCGCCCTCCATGTCATCGAGACGCTCACGAAGCGGATTCGCGCGCTCGACAGCACGCCGCTCGAATGACGCCGTCAGCTTCCGAAGTGTTCGGGGCTGACGTTGTCGATGACGTCTGCATTGCGGGTTGTTGGTCGAATCTGTCCACAACCGGCGAACGACGGTTCTGATCCAGTCGCAGTCCGTCGAGTTCTTCGCCGCGATCGCCGCCAAGCACGCCGTCGACACCGAAACATGACCTGCTCATGGCGCAGTCCGCCCGATCGGGTGATCGACGTCCTCACAGTCGGGGTCATCTACCCACTGCCGTACGGACCTGAAGTCAAGGGTGTGGACCCCGAACTGCACTGATTTCACGGATCGTTGCAATGCATTGAGAGGATCGAAATTGACCGAGATCGCGCAATCAGGATTCGAACGAATCCGCTGGGTCGCAGACAAGATGCCCCTGCTGAGGGCGACAGCGGACGAGTTTTCATCGAGCCGCCCATTCGAGCGTCGCACCATCGGTGTCTCGCTCCATCTCGAGCCGAAAACGGCTGCGCTCCTCTTGGCGTTGCGCGCAGGTGGCGCCCGAGTCGTGGCCGCGGGCAATCACGGATCGACTCAAGACGATGTGGTCGCCTACCTGCGTTCAGTTGGCGTCGATGCACGAGGTTCGAACTCGGACACTCGGGATGAGCACCTTCTCGTGGTCGACTCGATTCTCGACGCAGAACCGGATCTCCTCCTCGACAACGGTGCCGACCTCGCAGCACTTGTGCACAAAAGGGGGGCGACGGTTACCGGTGGGACGGAGGAGACCACCTCGGGGCGCTTCCGCCTCGATGACGAACTCGGCGGGTTACTGAACTTCCCCGTCATCGTGATCAATGACAGTCCCCTCAAGGCGATTGTTGAGAACAAGCACGCCGTCGGACAGTCCATCGTCGAGTCCTTCCAGCGAATCACGAACCAGATGCCGCAGGGCAAGCGTTGGCTCGTTGTGGGCTACGGGTGGTGCGGACGCGGCATCGCCCACTACGCCCGGAGCCTCGGCGCCCAGGTGAATGTGGCCGAGGTGGACGAAGTGAAAGCCTTGGAAGCCGCCATGGACGGCCACCGGGTCGGGAGTGTTGACGATCTCATCTCGGAAGCCGACATCGTGATCACCGCGACCGGGCGG
>CAYZDM010000352.1:0-3997 GCA_964476875.1 uncultured Sandaracinaceae bacterium
GAGGCGGTCGATGAGGAAGCCGCTTTGTTCGAGGGCCTCGTCCGTGAAATCCCCAAAGAACGCACGCACGTCGGTGAACACCTGATCGAAGGCGTCCTGGTCGCCGTCGGCGAGGATCTTTGACAGGTCGGCAGCGGCCTCGCAGAACCCCTCGATCACACGAGCTGAATCGGGGTTGAACATCTCGATCGGTCCGTAGAGCTCCGATGACTGCGCGAAGTGGCGGCCAGTCACGTAGACCTCTAGCAAGTAGGCCGGCGAAGTGTAGCGCAGGGTCTCCTCAAGCGAGGCACCCGCGCGGCTCAACGCCTTCCCGAGCACCTGGGTCTTGAAATGATGCAGGACCTGCACGATCGCCATCATCGAATCGTGCTCTGCCGGGGTCGCTTCGGTGATGACCAAGCCACGCGCCGCGAACATCTGTCGGGTCCAATCGAGCCACTGATCGCCACGCCCGGGACAGATCACGACGCGTTGCCCCTGGTAGGTGTTGACCCCGGGGCCGAACATTGGATGCGTACCTACGACGCTTGCCGAGGTCGAGGCCAGCATTGCAGCCACCGGGTCGGCCTTGATCGACGTGACATCCATCAGGAGGGCGTCCTCCCGAACCAGCGGGCCGATCTGTTCGATGACGCTACGCGTCTCGCGGATCGGTACGCTGACGATGACCACGTCGGCAGATGCCGCGGCCTCGGCGGGTCGAAGATCGGTTTGTAGGTCGGCGCTCGATACGTCGTGGCCGAGGTCCGAGAACAGGGTGTTCAGCGAGCGGCCCATTCCCCCTTCGCCACCGATAATTGCGACCCTTCGCGGGGCGACATCCAGCGGCACCTCGGCTCGGAGCGCAGCCTGGCGCTCACGACTCATCAACATCAACTGTCGCCAGACCGACTCGACGCTGTCAGCCGGAAGCCCGAGCTCCTCCGCTCGAGCGCAGCGATCGTCCAAAACCCGTCTCTCCCGGGCCAAATCTCGGATGCGAACGCGGTGCGACCGCTTGCGAGCGGCAATATCCGCCACGATGTCCATCCGACGAACCAGCAGCTCCAGGATCTCGTGGTCGAGGGCATCGAGCGCACCCCTCAGCTCCAAAAGCGGGCCTTTGTCTGGATTCTCATCGGTCATGTGTTGGTTTTACATCGAAGAGGGGCGTCCGCATAATGCGCGCCCGTGAGACGACTGCAACTCCATCACTGGATCCTAATCGCGATGGGTCTCGGGGCCGGCCTCGGACTCGGACTCAACTGGGCCGGCACCGAGGGCATGATCGATGGGGGCATCGTGAGCAATGTCGCCTTGGTCGGCAAGGAGATCGGAGATCTCTTCCTTCGATTGCTCCAGATGCTCGTGGTTCCTCTCATCGTGTCTTCATTGATCACCGGCGTCACGGGGATGGGGGACCTCCGGACCCTTGGCTCGATCGGCGGGCGCGCGATCGGCTTCTACCTCATGAGCAGCTTCCTCGCGATCATGACCGGCATCATCATGGTGAACCTGATCCGACCTGGCGACGGCGCGGAGCTGGCGCTACTCGAAGAGGGCGCCATCAGTGGCGCACTGCTGACGGGTGAGCCAAGGGGCATCGGCATCGTTCTGTGGGAGCAACTCGAAAGCTTGATCCCCAAGAACCCGCTCGCCGCCGCCACCCAGGGTGACATGCTCCCTGTCATCTTCTTCGCCCTCTTGATCGGGGTGTTCATCGGTCTGGCCGAGCACCGCGACGGGTCGAAGGATGCAAGCGTCGTGCGTCGATTCTTCTCTGGCCTCTTCGACGTGATGATGCAGATGACCCTGTTCGTGGTGAAGTTCGCCCCGATCGGCGTGTTCGGCTTCACCTTGTACGCTGCCGCGGGCAAAGGTCCCGCCGCATTTCAGGTCCTCGGTTGGTATGTGTTGACCGTGTTCCTCGCCCTCCTGGTTCACGCCACGGTCACGCTCCCGACGATATTGAAACTCTTCACCGGGCGCTCGCCGATCGAGTACGCTCGCAAGCTCACCACCGCGCTGGTCACCGCGTTCAGCACGGCGTCGAGCAACGGCACCCTCCCCCTCACGATGCAGGAGGTCGAGGATGCTGGCGTAAAACCAGAGGTGACTTCATTCGTGCTTCCGCTCGGCGCCACCATCAATATGGACGGCACCGCGCTGTATGAAGCCGTCGCGGTCCTGTTCATCGCGCAGGTCTACGGTGTCGATCTCAGTATCGCGCAACAGGGACTCGTCGCCCTCACCGCTCTTCTCGCCAGCATCGGCGCCGCAGGAATCCCCCACGCCGGCATGGTCATGATGGTCGTCGTCCTCAACGCAGTGGGCCTCCCCACCAGCGCCGTGGCCCTCATCCTCGCAGTAGACCGAATCCTCGACATGTGCCGCACGGCAGTAAACGTCTGGTCCGACTCCGTAGCCGCCGCAGTCGTAAGCTCCCGAGAATAAAAGGGGACTGTCCCGTTTTACGGGTTCGCGAGGCGGCTCGGGAGGAACGGGCCTTCGTAGATGAAGGCTGTGTAGACCTGCACGAGCGTGGCACCGGCTTCCAGTCGTTGTTGAGCTTGCGTGGCCGTTTCGATGCCGCCGACGGAGATCAGCACCATGTCTTCGCCGACACGGGCTCGAAGACGCTTCAAGACGTCGAGGGAGCGCGCGTGTACCGGTGGACCGCTCAGACCCCCTGCGCCGCAGAGTTCGATCTCCCCGGCCTCGCTTGCGAGACCGTCGCGGGCGATGGTCGTGTTCGTAGCGATGATGCCGTCGAGACCGAGGTCGAGCGCAAGATCGGCGACGGCATCGACGTCCTCGTTCGCCAGGTCCGGCGCGATCTTCACGAGCAGGGGCACATGACGGGCTGGGGAGACTTCATTAAGTGCTTCATGAACCGCGTGCAGCAACGGGCGCAGCTTCTCGGTGGCCTGAAGGTCACGCAAGCCCGGGGTATTGGGAGAACTCACGTTGACGACGACGTAGTCGGCATGGGGGCCAACTCGTCGGGCACTGGACACGTAGTCGTCGACGGCCTCGGCCTCCGAAACGAGCTTGGTCTTGCCAATATTGACCCCAACAATCGTCCGGTGCGGTCGGCTCAACCGCGAAACGGCGTCTTCCGATCCGCGGTTGTTGAAGCCCATGCGATTGATCAGGGCGCGATCCTTTGGAAGCCGAAACAGGCGCGGTTTTGGATTGCCCGACTGCGGCCGCCCGGTGAGCGTTCCCACTTCGACGAAGCCGAAACCCAGCGCACCCAACGCCTCATAACCGATGGCGTCCTTGTCGAAGCCAGCGGCTAGGCCGATCGGGTTTGGAAAATCCAACCCGAACGCTCGAACCCGCAACGCGCCATCACCGCTGTGGAACACCCGCCGCATCAACGGCAACACGCCGGGGATCACCGCGAGCAGTCGCAGACAACCAAACGCAAGATGGTGAGCTGTCTCGGCGGGAAGCAGATACAGCAGCGGGCGAATCAGGGTGCGATACACAATCCCCTCAACGGGCGAACGCCGACCATCTCGCATCGTCGCCGAGGAGCTGGTCGATGCGGACGTCGAACGCCTCTTCGATCGGGCCAAGAATGCCTGGGTCGGCCGAGTGCACCTCGCGCAATGCGTCTCGGCACTGCGCGACCGCGGGCGAACTCATGCGCCCAAGCGGCGGACGCTTGGTGGATGACAGCATCCCAAGACCGGCCATCATGGTCTTGATGGGCACAGGGTTTCTGAACTTGTCGGTCACCTCGACGCTTTGTCCGCTCGGCAACGTTCGCACCGCAGGAACCGAGCAGGTCACCATCCGGAGCAAGGGAGCAAGTGCCTGGGCGAGTCGCTCCATTTCCTCAGTGTCACCTGCCACCTGAGCACGGACCATCGAGCCGATGGCCCCCGGTGCGATGTTGGAGACGACGCTGATCACGCCGCACGCACGGATCTCGGAATCGCCCATCATGGCTAGGGTGAGGTCGTCATCGCCGGAGAGGATACTCAGCGCCGTTCCCGAGAGCTGC
>CAYZDM010000353.1:0-3993 GCA_964476875.1 uncultured Sandaracinaceae bacterium
CTCGAAGAGGAGTCGGAGGTACCCCATGAGTGAGCCGAAGCGAACCGACGAGATTCAGGGCGAGATTCTCCACGTCTACGACGACATCGAGGAGGCGGACAACAACCTACCGACCTGGTGGCTCCTCACTTTCTACAGCGCCGTCGTGTTTGGGTTGGTCTACTGGTTCTACTATCACGAATACAATATCGGCGAGTTGCCACCGCAGCAGTACGCAGATGCGGTAGCGGCGGCTGAAGCCGAACGAAGCATCGTCACCAACGAGTCGCTCACAGCCCTGACTGCCGACCCGGCCGCGGTCGCCGCCGGGCAGGAGATCTTCATGGCCCAGTGCTTCGCGTGCCACGATGCGAAGGGCCAGGGTCGCGAAGGGCTTGGACCGAACCTGACCGACAAATACTGGGTGCATGGCGGTGGCCCGCTCGACATTCACGGGACGGTAACCAACGGCATCGCGGCTAAGGGCATGCCCCCTTGGGCTCCGATTCTGGGAGAAACCGGCGTCAATCAAGTCGTGGCGTACGTCCTGACGATTCAAAACACCGAAGTTCCAGGGAAAGGGCCGGAAGGCGAGATCTGGGAGCCCGGAGAGGCAATGGCGGATGAGGCCGCCAGCCCTAAAGACAACGACGAACCATGACCACCAGGCTCCCGATTGTAGAAGAACCGGCGAGCTCCCTTCGATCAGACGGCAGCCGTAACTACGTGCACCCTGCCGATGTGTCGGGCCGCTTCACGCGGCTTCGAAACATCATCTTCACGGTCCTAATCGCGATCTACGTCATCCTTCCGTTCGTGAAGGTCGGCGGACATCCAGCGGTGTTCCTCGACATTGTACAGCGCCGTTTCTATCTCTTCGGTGCGGTTTTCAACGCGCAGGACTTTTGGCTGGTGTTCTTCCTCCTCAGCGGAGTCGCCCTGGCACTGCTGATTGTGACTGCCGTCAAGGGACGGGTGTGGTGCGGCTACGCGTGCCCTCATACGGTGTTTCTCGAAGGCGTCTTTCGCCGCGTGGAGCGCTGGATAGAGGGCCCTCGTGCCCAGCGGCTGCGCCGCAACGCCGCTGGTCTGTCGTTCGACAAGCTGTGGCGCAAAGCCCTCAAGCACGCGGTGTACATCGTGTTGGCCCTGCTGTTGTCCCACGTATTCATCAGCTACTTCGTCTCCCTGCCCTCGGTCGTCGACATGGTGCAGCAAAGCCCCGCCGCACACCCCACCGCCTTCACGTGGGTAATCGTCATGTCGGGCATCCTCTACTTCAATTTCAGTTGGTTCCGTGAGCAGTTGTGCTTGATCGTCTGCCCTTACGGCCGCCTTCAGTCCGCGATGACCGACCGCGACACGATGGTGATCGGCTATGACGAAAACCGAGGAGAACCGAGAGGAAAAGCAAGCAACTCGGAGAACGGGGACTGTGTCGATTGCAAGCGGTGTGTCGTCGTCTGCCCGACGGGAATCGACATCCGCAACGGCCTGCAAATGGAATGCGTCGGCTGCGCGGCCTGCGTCGACGCCTGCGACGAGATCATGGAAAAGGTGGGGAGGCCGGCAGGCCTAGTGCGCTACGACTCGCTCAACGGCCTCGAAGGCAAGGCGCAGCACTTCGGGCGCCCTCGCTTGTTTTTCTATGGCGGCATTGTGACCCTTTGGCTGATCGGGTCAGTCTTCGCATTCGCGCAAAGCGCAACGTTCGAGGCCAACGTTCTGCGCCACACAGGGGCCCCGTTTGTGGTGGTCGATGCTCGGATCCGCAATTCGATGCGGATCCATCTCGTCAACAAGACCGGCGAGAAGCAGGCGTTTCTGATCGAACCAGAAACCGAGAGCGGCATCGAGTACATCATCCCACAGAAGCGCGTCGAGCTGGAGTCACTCAGCAGCACCTACCTGCCAGTTCTCGCACTCCTTCCTACAGACCAAATGCGACCCGGGCTGAAGGTGCAAGTGACCATCTCGATGGAGGGGCGCGACGACCGCAAGTCCACGCGCGTGGTCGAGGCACCCTTCGTTGGGCCTGGCTCGTAGCCCGGCGACCGCGAGTCGCTAGGGCACCGACATGACGATCGCACCGCTCTTGTGCACGAGCTCATGCGACACACTGCCGAGTAGCGTCCGAGCGACCGCCCCTTTGCCCGTCGTTCCGCAAAGGATGAGAGGGGCATCGATCTCGCGAGCTGCTTCCACGATGGCGTCCGCCGGCTCTCCGCTCACCGCATGACACTGGATGGCGAGATCGTCGGTCTTGATGGTGCCGCAGGTCTGCATCTCCAGGAGTTGGCGCAGATCTTCAATCTCCTTGGTCGTCCCGGACGCTTTAGAGTCGCGGGCATCGAGCACGGTGACGACATGCACCTCCGCCTTCAACTGCCGACCCATGAAGACCGCCAGCTCGAAAGCTCGGCGAGCCGGATCCGAAAAATCATACGCTACGACCAAACGCGGAATCAGTGACACGGTCTACGCTCCATCCTCGGGTTTGTGGTCGCATCGACCACGGACGACCAATACAGGACAAGGCGCGTGACGCACGACGCGCTCGGCCACACTCCCGAGAAACGCCCGGGATAACCCACTTCGACCGTGGGAGCCGAGGATGAGGAGGTCGGCGCCTTCGTCCTCTGCCATCTCTACCAAGGCACGACCCGGAGACGGATGCTGAATGATGCTGAGTTCGACCTCGGGAACACCCTTAAGCAGCTCGGCTGTCTTGCCATTGAGGGTGTCGCGAATCGCGTCCTCGATCTCGACGCGAATGCTCCGGTCGAGGAGGTCTGGTCGCGACCAAACGACGGGCGGGACGTTCGGCGTTGGGTCGAACACGTGGGTCACCAGCACCCGTGAGTTGAACATCTTGGCGTACAGGGCCGCAGCCCGAAGCGCCTCGTCGGAGATGTCGGAGAAGTCCGTACCAACGAGAATCGTTTTTGGCTCGTCCATGGTTGCACCCTTGCGTATCAAGCTTCGTGCCAATCGATTGACACGGTTTTAGACTGCAAGCATATCCAAAAACGTGCATCTTCTGCGAGAGATTTCGACGCCGCGCAGAACTTGCGTGCCCGCAAATGCGAAATGCTGCTAAAATGTTGGCGCAGTCCTTGCAGAACAATCGTGTCACCATGCCCTACGGTAAGACAACATGAGCGACCAACAGTTAATGCCCTCCGAGGTGCGACGAAAGGTGCTGAGTCAGCACCGTGAGATCGAGCAGATGCTCTCCGAGCTCGAAACCGGCGTCTCTCAGCTCGCCGCAGGAACCGTAGACTCCGGACAAGTCAAACGGGCCGCACACGCGCTTCGCGGCATCCTCGAGCTCCATATGAATTTCGAAGAAACGCACATGGCCCCCGCGATCAATGAAGCGGACGGCTTCGGCCCGGAGCGTGTCCGGCACCTCCACGCAGAGCATGCCGATCAACGACAGGAGCTGGACCAGTTGGTGGATGCGATTCGAGAGGCAGGCTCTTCGGAGGACCTGGCCACCAGCGTGACCAAGCTCGCCGCCATGCTGCGCGCAGACATCGAGCAAGAAGAGCGCGAGTACGTGACCGACAAGCTCCTCCGCGACAACGTGATCCCGGCCGACACCTTCGGCGGCTAAGCACCCCATCGAGAAGACGGAAGGCTCCCATGCAGATCAAACAGATCCTCGTACCCACGGACTTTTCCGACAACGCCCAGCACGCGGTGTCCTACGCGGTTGCGATGGCCAAGCAGTGTTCGGCCAAGATTCACCTTCTGCACGCGCCGGTGATCCCAACGTATCTGCTGATGGACTTGTCGTACAGCCCGGGTCCGGAGGCTGTGACGCGCATCCTCAATGAATCCCAGGACGCCCTAGATCGCCAGGCGCTGAGCATCGCTGAGCCGCCTCCAGATGCGAACAAAGCTGCGCAACCTGCATGCCATGCGCCGCTCAAGCTCACCCCTGGCACCGCGCAAGGCCTCTTCGCTAGGCTCCGGAGCGTCTGCCCCGAGCTCGTAGAGGCCGGTCGG
>CAYZDM010000354.1:0-3990 GCA_964476875.1 uncultured Sandaracinaceae bacterium
CCGCAGGGGGATCCGGGGATTGCTTCGGGGTTTTCTGACGATTTTGAGCGGGGGCAGTTGGGGGCCGCCTACCAGAAGACGGGGGGGAACTGGCGCATCGAGGGCGGCGAACTCCATGTGAAGGGGGCCAAGAACCACCCGCTTTGGCTTCTTCGGACGCTGCCACGCGACGTCCGAGTGGAGTTCGACGCCCGAAGTGAGAGCCCAGAAGGGGATATCAAGGCTGAGATCTTCGGCGACGGCGCGTCGCATGCACAGGACGATAGCTACACCGCGACCAGCTACGTCGTCATTTTCGGGGGCTGGAACAATACCCGGGACGTCCTGGCGCGGATGGACGAGCATGGGGACGATCGAGTCGAGGCTAAGTCCCGCAAAGTAGAGCCAGGGGTGACCTATCGGTTCCGAATCGAGCGGATTGGTGGCACTCTGAGAGTGTGGGTGGATGACCGCATTCTGATGGAAATGACCGATTCAGAGCCCCTCGGGGGCCGCGGGCATGACCATTTTGGCTTCAATAACTGGCAATCTGACCTGTGGTTCGACAATTTGAAAGTTACGCCGCTCTGACGGTTGAGTCATGACGCCGAAAGAATTCGAAATCATGTTGGCGGATGCCGAGGTGCAGCTCTCGCGCATCAAGCACCTGTACGAGCAGTGGTTTCAGGGGATCGAGCGCATCGAGCCGCAGATCCCGCACAAGCAGTTTGTTCGTATGCTGAACGCGTTGCGCAAAGAGCAGCCGCGAAACACGGCGATGCGGTTCCGCTACCAAACCCTGATCCAGCGATACACGACGATGCAAACGTACTGGCGGCGCATTGGCCGGCAGATCGAAGAAGGCACCTACCGTCGCGATCTGTTGCGCGCACGCCGGCGTCGCGACGCTGTACGCGCGGAGCGGGAGCAACAAAGGAAACGCCGAAGCAGCGGTCCGCTCGAGCTCGATCCCAACGCCGACCTCAACATGGACGACCTCATCGCGGATGCCAGTAACCGGATGGACCAGCTCCTCAAGACACCCGATCCTTCGTCGACGGCCGCGACGCTCGACCTAGAACAATCCAAGGTGGCTTCTGCTGGCGAACCGGCGGCAAGGGCCAGACCCGTGGCTAGGGACCAGGCGGAGCCTGCAACGACGCGCTTTGGCAAGCCGCAATCGCGCAGGCCCTCACTGAAGAGGGAGAAATCGAATCCCGCGATCACGCCCAGCCGTAGAGCGCCGCCACCCATTGCCGCTCGTTCGAAAGGGCCTGGCGAAGCTCGCATGCGCCAGATCTATGACAGCTACGTCGACGCAAAGCGGCAGAACAACGAGCGTACCGACAAGATCGACTATGAGACCGTGGCCAAGAGTCTCAAAAAGATGGTCCCGAAACTAGATCGCAAGCACAAAGGCAAGGGAGTCGACTTCAAAGTGGTGGTCAAAGACGGCAAGGTCGGCATCAAGCCGGTGGTGAAGAAATAGGTTCATCTCGCTGCAGCATCGGATGAGACACCTCGATGCGCTCTTCGATCGCTTGCTTCAGTGCACCGAGCGACCCGGGATCGAGCGCGCTGATCGGCACGCCCCGATCGACGAGCGTCGGCTGCGACGTCTCGAGCCGGTCGCACTTGTTGAACACGAGGATCCTAGGGACTCGCTCAAGGCCTAGGTCCACCAGAAGCTTCTCGGTTGTTTCAACGTGCTCGCTTCGGCACGGATCGGAGGCGTCGATCACATGTAGCAATAGGTCAGCGTCCTGAGTCTCGTCGAACGTGGCCCGAAACGCGGTGAAAAGATCCTTCGGTAGATCCCGAATGAACCCCACCGTGTCGGTCGCGATCACTTCAGCGCCCGATGGGAGCCTCAGCGTGCGGGAGCGGGTATCGAGGGTGGCGAATAGTTTGTCCTCGGCGACCACGTCGCTCCCGGTCAGCGCGTTGAGCAAGGTGCTCTTGCCTGCGTTCGTGTAGCCCACGATCGCGACCGTTGGTGTGCCGCTTCGTTTTCGTCGCGATCGTCGCTGCTCGCGTTGCTTTCCAAGACGTTTGAGTTGTGACTGAAGACGTGTAATGCGCTCGCGCGCGCGGCGCCGCCCGACCTCGAGCTTCGTTTCGCCAGGACCGCGACCACCAATACCGCCTGTCAAGCGCGAGAGCGCGTCGTCGCGCTGACCAAGGCGCGGGAGTAGATATCGCATCTGCGCGAGCTCCACCTGGAGCTTTCCATCGTTGGTCTCCGCATGTTGAGCGAAAATGTCCAAGATGAGTTGCGTGCGATCGACGACCTTGAGGTCGGTCATTCTAGCGATGTTGTTCGCCTGTGCGGGCCTGAGATCACAGTCAAAGATTAGGGTCTCGGCGTCGAGCTGCATGGCACGGATGACCACGTCCTCGAGTTTCCCGCGACCGAGCGCGTAGCGCGGGTCCACACGGTCGCGAACCTGTAAGATCTGATCCGCGACGTCTACCCCGGCCGTGCGCGCTAGCTCTTCGAGTTCTCGCAGAGAGTCCTCGGCCTGAGCCGCTCGCCGTTTGTCGCAGACGTGAACCAGGATCGCGCGTCCGTCCTTGGCACTCACGCCGCGAGCCCTGGCGGCATGAGCGAATTCCTGTTCGAGGGTTTCGATGATCTCGGCAGGGTTGTCGCGCGCCTTCGCGTAGGGAATCGGACCAAAGGTGCGGAAGGGCGGTTCGTTGGTATCGTCGACGACCGGGAAGTTGTGTCCGTAGTACACGCACAGCGCGCGCTCCTCGCCGGGCGCGAGGCAGATGGCCACGACCATGTCCAGATGCAGCCGGGTCAGATCGACCAAGTCGTCACGGCTGAGCGGCTCGTTGCGCAAGTGGGTGTGGATGAGCCTCAGGCCGCGAAGCCTTCCTGCGCCGGCGCGCATGCGGCCCACGTCGGGCAGCATCAATTTCGACGCGTCTCCCAGAACGACGTGATGCACCGTCCCGCGGCGGTCGATGAGCACGCCGACCTGCCTGCGGGTGGCATGGGATACCCCGACCAGCGCCTTCGTCAGCTCCGGCGTGGTGAGCCGGTCCAGTGGCACGCGGCGCTGGTAGATGCGCTGCAATGCCTTGGTCTCGGATGGGCTCAGGCCGCTCGTGTCGCCGTAAATCTCCAACGTTTCCTTGGCTCAATCCGCGAACGAGGCTTCCAACTGCTCGAGTCGCGCCCGCAGGGACTGGGCTTCGGGACTCTCTAGCGCGTTTTGAAGCGAGACGGCAGGGGGGAGGTCGCAGACCTGTCGTCGGAGTGCGTCCGCTCGGGCGCGGGCATCTCTCAGACGCGCGCCAAACGAGGGGCTTCGATCGGCTTCGGCGGCGAGAGCCTCGCGGAGGCGGGCGGCGGCATCGAGGTCGGAGCAGACGAGAAGAAGGTCGCATCCAGCCTCGATGGCCGAGACACCTGCCTCCTCGATCGAGTAGCGCTCGGTGACGGCCTTCATTTCCAGGTCGTCCGAGAAGACCGCACCCTCGAACCCCAGCTCCTCCCGGAGTAGTCGACCGATGGCGGCTGGGGACATCGTTGCGGGGACCTCAGCGTCAACCGCTTCGAAAACGACGTGCGCGGTCATGAGCGATGGCAGCCGGTCGACCGCGGCCCGGAACGGCCGAAGCTCGACGTCGTTCAATCGGGCACGGTCGTGACGCAGAGTCGGCAATGCCAGGTGGCTATCGAGGTCGGTATCGCCGTGCCCAGGAAAGTGCTTTCCGCAGGACAGCACCCCGCCGTCGCGAAGTCCGTCGGCAAAGGCGAGGGCGTGCTCGATGACGATCTCCGGCGTTTGTCCGAACGCCCGATCGCCGATGACGGGATTCATTGGGTTCGTGTCGACATCGAGTACGGGAGCAAAGTCCAGGTTGACTCCGATCGCGCGCAGTTGCGATCCGAGGACTCGTCCTGCGTCACGGGTGAGCTGCGCGTCACCGGCCGCCGCCAGAGTTCGCATCGGCGGGAGTCGGACGACGGGCTCCTTGAACCTCGCGACACGACCA
>CAYZDM010000355.1:0-3980 GCA_964476875.1 uncultured Sandaracinaceae bacterium
AGCCCTTGCTAAGCCGCACAGGCGCTGACGCTGGCGCTGACGCTGACGCTGACGCTGGCACTGACGTTGGCACTGGCACTGGCGCTGACGCTGGCACTGACGTTGGCACTGGCACTGGCGCTGACGCTGGCACTGGCGCTGGCACGGGCGCTACTGCGACCGTTGCGGACCGACCGATCCATGCGGCGCCCGCCGCCGTGCCGATCACGATGGCTAGCGCCGCGACTGCCAACAGCGCGGAGCGCACAGACTTCCGGCGTCTTGACGGCGCCGCGGACGTGGGTGTCTCGGAGCCCGCCGCGCCCATCGCTGGCGCCGGACTCAAGTCGGTGTCGCGTTCTTCTTCGCGCGCGCGTACGTGCATTCGTGCCTCGGGACCTCCCCGGTGCCGCTCCACAGTCGCGGCAAGTCGCCGTCGCACGTTCGGTGCGGGAGCGAGCCCCGAAAACTCCTCGACCAACCTATCCGCATTCGGGGTGCGCGATGTGCGGTCCACCTCGATCAGGCGCTCGATGATTCCTAGCAGCGCGGGGGGCACGTCGGGGGCCAACTCCGAAAGCGACCGACGATCGCCGTCCAAAATCCTCTGCATCGTTTCGACGTCGTGGGACCCATCGAACGGGCGAACTCCGGCGACCGCCTCGAACAGCACCACGCCGAGAGAGAAGAGGTCCGCTCGAGCGTCGACGGTTTCGCCACGCATCTGCTCCGGCGCCATGTAAGGGATCTTGCCCTTCGCGCTTCGGCTAGCCGTGACGGCGGCGTTGTCGAGCGCCTTGGCGATCCCGAAGTCGGCGAGCTTCGTTTCGCCTGACCGGCTGAGGAGTATGTTCGAGGGCGAAATGTCGCGATGAACGAGACTGGCGTGCGCGTGCACGAGTGCGTACGCGAGGTCCAAGCCGATCAACGCCGCCTCGTCCGGAGATAGCCTCCCCTGGGGAGACGACTTGAGGAAAGATCGAAGGTCGACACCATCGACGAGTTCGAGCGTCATGTAGTGCACGCCATCGACCTCACCGAAATCGATCACGCCAACGATGTTGGTGTGGCGAAGCTGTGCAGCGAGCCTGGCCTCCCGTTCGAACCGAGCGACGAACTCGCTGTCATCGCTGAACGCCGGCAGCACTCGTTTCAAGCACACGCGCTGCTCGAAGCCCCCTGCGGCGTTGCGCGTCGCTTCGAACGTCTCCGCCATGCCGCCGACGCCGAGACGACGAATCAGGTGGTACGGCCCAAACTCTCGCGGCTCACCGGCCATCCATAGGAAGACTAGCACCATTGTGAAAGGGCTGGCGTCGTCACTCACCGCGCTGCACGCTCCGCCTTCAGCGATGAACGCAGCGGCAGGTCCAACCAGAGGCGTCGATCGCGCCATCTTTCGCCGCCTCTTCGATCTGGCCATGCCAATCGTCGGTTTGAACGTGCTGAGCGTTTTGACCCTCGCCGTCGACACGGCGATGTGCGGCCGCCTGGTGGACGCCGAAGAGGCGCTCACCGCCTTGGGCTTCGCTGGGCAGCTGATCTTCTTGCTGATGGTGGCCATGCTGGGCCTGACGGTCGGAACGGTGGCGTTCATCGCGCGGGCGCACGGCGCGGGGGAAACCGAGCGTGTCAATCACGTGTTGCACCAGAGCATTCTACTGACCTACGCAGTGTCGATCGCCGTAGCGGTCGTCGGGAACCTCGGTGCCGGCACGGCGATGGAGTGGCTCGGCGCCGAACCAAACGTACGCGACCTCGGCGTCGAGTACCTCCGACCGCTCGTGAGCCTAACCGTGTTCTTCTACTTGAACATGTTGTTCGCCGCGGCGCTGCGTGCGGTCGGCAACACAATGTTGGCTTTCATGATCGCCTTGCTCAGCAACCTTATCAACATCGTTCTGAACTACGGGCTCATCCTGGGGAGACTTGGTCTTCCCGCCATGGGCGTGCGCGGCGCGGCGTGGGGAACTGTCATTGCACAAGCCGTCGCCGTCATCTTGATGGTCTTTCTGCTGCGGCGCGACGTCGTCTACGGGATGCGAGCCCACCTGCACCTGGCTCCGATCGACCGCCCGCTTGCCAACGATCTGTTCAGAGTAGGAGCCCCCGCCGCGCTCGACATGCTCGTCCTCAACGTGGCGTTTCTTTCCGTGGTCGGGATGCTTGGTCGCGTGGCGCAGGTCGCCGTCGCCGCGCACGGCATCGGGTTGCGTGTCCAGTCGTTGGCATTCGTGCCTGGATTGGGCGTTTCGCAAGCGATTGGTGCAATGGTCGGGAACGCGCTTGGGAGCGGCGATGAGCGGGAAGCCCGTCATGTCGTCGGTGGCGGTGTCATGTTGTCGACCGGAATCGCGACTGTGATCGGGCTTGCGATCGTCTTCGGCGCAGAGCCGCTCCTCGCGATCTTCGACGTCGGCCCGGCGACCGACCTAGGTCGGTATTCTGTCCTCTGGATGGAGATCCTCGGTTGGAGCATGCCCGTCGTCGGCGTCCACATCGCCCTGATCGGCATGCTTCGCGGGGCTGGCGCGACCAACACCAGCCTGATGATCAACATCGTCGGGACGGTGATCGTCCAGGTCCCTTTGAGCTGGTTTCTCGGCTTCGTCGTGGGGTGGGGCGCCTTCGGAATCTGGGTAGCGGTGCCCATTTCGTTCGTGGTCCGTATGTCATTGGGCGTGCTGGCCTATCGACGCGGGGCCTGGGCGCAGTCCGGTGCGCGGATCTGATGAACGCTGGCGGGCAGGGGATTTCTCCGCAACCCGATCTTTTGATAACCTACGTCCATGATCAACGCCTTGATTCGGGCGGTGTATCGAGTGGCACATTGGGGGTTGCGACTCCTCTGGTTCATTCGTCGACCTGAGACCACGGGGGCACTCGTTGCGGTCTGGCACCACGGCCGCGTTCTTCTCGTCAAGAACTCCTACCGGCAGCAACTCACCCTGCCAGGCGGATACCTTCGGCCGCGCGAGGATCGCCGGGTGGCCGCGGCGCGCGAGCTTCACGAGGAAGTTGGAATTCAAGTGCAGCCCAAGCGTTTGGTGCACGCCTACCACGCCACTCATGTCTTCGAGCATCGGCAGGACACCCTCGACATCTACGAGCTCGAGGTCGACGCCGCGCCGGAGGTGAGGGTCGACAACCGTGAAGTGGTGAGGGCCGAGTTTCACACGCCCGACGAAGCTCTCGGCCTGGAGATCGTGCCGCATCTCGAGGAGTATCTCGCGAGACGAATCGGACGGGCGGCCGGTTGAGCCCCGTCAATCCACGCGAGGCCCTCACGCGCGAGGCTCTTCGCTTGCACGAACGCTATCACCGTGAGCTCATCGAGCGTTTCGCAGTTTGTCCCTGGGCCAAACCCGCGCGCATGGACGGGCGGACCCGCGTGCATGTGATCGTCGAGGCGTCCTGTAGCCAGGCGGCGCTGCAACCGACCTTGCAAGCGTGGGTCGCTGACGCTGCCGTGGAGGTCGCGTTTCTGATCGTGCCACGCTTCGCTGGTGACGCGGCGGAGTTTGCCGACTGGGCCGCGTCGATCGCCGCCAGCCATAGTGATGTGTTCCTGGCAGCGCCGTTCTATCCGACCGTTTCCGAATCAGCAGGCTCCGTACAGTTCCTTCGTCAAACGCCGGACCCCACCGTCCAATTGGTCCGAAGAAGTCGCCTCGAGGAAATCCGTTCGCAAGACCCTCCGCACTACACCGACATCTTCGACTTGGACCTCAGCGAGCTCGCCGGCGATACGGCGCATCGAACTGTCGCCGCATCGGTGTTGGCGCACAATGAGCGGATGCTCGAGCGGGAGGGCAAGGCCGAGCTCGCCGCTGTTCTGCGGGATATTCGAGAAGACCGAGATCGAACGTACGCGAAGTTGTTCCCACTGCTCCAGTGAGCGAGAGGGCTAGCGGCCGAGCTTGCGCTGAATGTAGCCGGACGAGAGTAACGCCCATGCCGCCCCTGAGACCAATCCACCGGTGTGCACCCAGTTGGCGATA
>CAYZDM010000356.1:0-3979 GCA_964476875.1 uncultured Sandaracinaceae bacterium
GACACTGACACTGGCGCTGACACTGGCACTGGCACTGGCACTGGCACTGGCACTGGCGTCGGTGGGGACGACGGAATCGATTGGACGCCGCCGTTCGACTATGCCGCTGCCGAGGCAGCTTCCGCGACGCCAGAGGAACACGCTCTCCGTGTCGCTGCGCGCGACCCTTCGACCGCCGTCGCCGCGCGCGCCTACGACAAACCGCGAGAACAGAAGAAACGCGGGAGGACGTACCGCGTCCAGAATGGTGACACGCTCAGTGAGATCGCGCTCAAGCACAACACCACGACCGCCGAACTGTTGGCGTCCAACCCCGGCCTCAGGGCTGACCGGATTCACCCAGGACAAACCATCGACGTCGGCGAGCCTAGGCCCGAGACCGTGTTCAAGCTCGAGCGTGGCGACACACTACTGGCAGCCGCGAGCCGGTACGACGTCAGTGCGCGCGACCTCGCACGCTGGAACACCACACTGAATCCGCGCAGCGTACGCCCAGGAACCAACGTTCGAATCTACACGCGCACACCCGTGAGTCCGTCACAAGCGATCGGTCCCACCAACCGCGGCCGTCTAGAGAAGGGTGTGCGATTGCCGCCGCATCGAGGCTACGTGATCCGAACGCCCGCCCGTACCTACGGCACTGAGGAAACGACGCGATGGATCGTGGGCGCGTTCGATGCGGTGAACACGAAGTTCAAGCACACGAAGGTCGTGCGGGTGCACGACATCAGTGACCGGGACGGCGGCAGGTTGCGCGATCACAAGAGTCACCAGAACGGGCGCGACGCCGACATCAGCTACTACCAAGACGAGTGCGGCGCGAACGGATGCAAGTTCGACGACTTCAGGTCATCCGATCTCGACGTCGCGCGACAATGGACGTTGCTCGAGTACTGGCTACGCAACGGTCATGTCGAGATGATCTTCATCGACTACCGCTTGCAAGCGAAGCTCTATCGCTACGCGAAGCGCAGAGGCGCGACGAAAGCGCAACTCGACCGATGGATCCAGTATCCACGGGGGAAGTACGAGCCCGACGGACTGATTCGACACTTCCCGAACCACGAGGATCATCTCCACGTGCGGTTCGTGTGTCCGTACTCCGATCTCAAGTGCCGACCGTAGCGGAACGTTCCCAAGGAATGATCGTCTCGAGCCTTCGCATCGCGGCGGCGCGCGCGTTGACCCGAAGCCGATGCTCCGGCGTCATTTCGCCGTAGGTCATCGCGTAACCATCCGGCAAGAACATGGGTTCGAACCCATGACCGAGACTTCCACGCACCGGCCACACCAACGTTCCAAAGGTCTCACCGCGAACGGTACACGTTCGCGAGTCTGGCCAAGCGACGCTCAGAACGCACACATAAGTCGCGCGACGGCTCGCGTCCGGACCAAGCGATTCGAGGCGCTCCTGCACACGTCGGCGCGCTACCTCGAAATCGCGTCCCTCGCCGGCCCATCGGCCGGTGTGGATCCCCGGCTCGCCGCCAAGCGCGTGCACAGCGACGCCCGAATCGTCCGAAAGCGCAGGCTTTCCGGTCGCCTTGGCCGCTGCGATCGCTTTGAGCTCCGCGTTGGCCTCGAACGTCGCGCCGGTTTCTTCTAGCTCGGGAAGCTCGAGCTCGGCCGCCGTACGGACGGTGATGGGAAGGTGCGCCAGCAGCGCATTGAACTCCCGGAGCTTGCCTGAGTTGTGACTGGCAAGCACCCACTCCTCGGGACCGTCGGGCATCACTTCGCTCGTTCGAAGGGCAGCCGCGGAGGGGAAGACTTCGCGAAGCTGGGGTAAGGCTTCCGTCGGTTGATCTGTTTCTGAAACAAGGCCGGGTTGGACGTCGGCAGATCGCAACGGCCACGCTCGCAGACGTAAGCCGTGCTTTTTCCAGCCATCGCCCGCTTGCCTTCGAGCCAGGGCACTTGCGCTTGTTGCTCGTTGGCTTCCGCGTCGGTGAGGACGGCAAAGGCCTTGTTGGGAACGAACGTCTCACGGAGGCGACCGGCGAGCGCGCTGGCTTCGTCCCGCTCGAGGAGAGCCAGCACCGCGACCTCGAGAGGCGTGTCGTAGTAGTGATCGAGGGCAACCAGCAGGAGCGGGAACGCGTTGGGCGCTCGTGTTACCCGAAAGCTAAACGAAGCGAACAATCGCTCAGCCGTGGTCCGCCATTTGGCATCTGTGGTGAAATCATGGAGGCGAAGAAGGTTCTGCGCTGATACCGAATTGCCGGAAGGTACGGCGCGATCGTAGGCGGGCTTCTCGCGCACTAGTAGACTTTCGCTCTCATTAGACGTGAGGTAGTAGCCGCCACTCTGATCGTCGAGGTAGCGCAGGTCTTGGTCTGTTTGAAGCTCGATCGCGTGCTTGATCCAGGTCACGTCGCTCGTGGCCTGGTAGAGGTCTAGGCAGGCGCCGACCATGAACGCGTAGTCGTCGAGAAAGGAGTTGGCGCCCTTCTTTCCCTCGCGATACGTGCGAACGAGCGATCCGTCGTCGGCGCGCATCGTTTGGAGCACGAATTTCGCCGCTTGGTCCGCCGCCTGGGTGTATCGGGGCTCGTTGAGCACCCAGCCCGCCCGCGCGAACGCGCTGATCATCATGCCGTTCCAGGCGGCGATGATCTTCTCGTCGCGAATGGGCGGTGGTCGCAGGGCCCGTGCCTCATAGAGCGTGGCCCGCGCACTCTGCAGCCGCTCTGCCACCTGCTTCGGCGAAGTCCGCAGGGCCGCCCCAACCTCTCTGTCGGTCTTGACGCGGTGAAGAATGTTACGGCGTTCGAAGTTGCCACCCGGGGTGACGCCATACGCCGCAGTCACGATGGCAGCGTCTTCCGCTCCGAGAAGCTCCTCGAGCTCGTCAGGCGTCCAAGTGAAGAACCAGCCCTCCTCGTCATGCCCTTCGGGCGTTGGGCTGTCTGCGTCGGTGGCCGAGTAGAAGCCACCTTCGGGCGCCGTCATCTCGCGCGCGACGTAGTCCAGAATCTCGCGGGCGACCCTTCGGTAATCCGGGTCGCGGGTGTGTTGCCAAGCCTCCAAGTAGACGACGGCCAGTTGGGCGTTGTCGTACAGCATCTTCTCGAAGTGAGGCACCAGCCATTGGGCGTCGGTCGAGTATCGATGAAAGCCGCCGCCAACGTGATCGTAGATTCCGCCCGCCGCCATCTTGTCGAGGGTGGTCAACACCATGGCCGTCGCGCCTGGATCGTTCGTTCGCCGTGCGTATCGCAACAATAAAGAGAGGCGCGACGGCTGGGGGAACTTGGGCGCGCCACTGAAGCCTCCGTCGACGCGATCGAATGATCGCGCGAGGTTTTGCACTGCGACCACGATCACCTTGTCGCTCGGAACCCCAGGACCTGGTCGCACCGCCGAGGCCTGCTCGACTCGCTGGCTGATCTCTTGCGCCCGCGCGACCACCTGCTGCGGCTCGTTGGTGTAGACGCCCAGCATCTCCGTGAGGATGTCGATGAGCCCGGTCCGGGTTCCGCGTACCCCTTTGCGAGGTGGGAAGTACGTGCCGCCAAAGAACGGTTCTTTGTTCGGGGTCATGATGACGGTCATCGGCCAGCCACCGCGGCCAGTGAGAATGTTGACCGCCGTCATGTAGACGCTGTCGATATCGGGTCGTTCTTCTCGGTCGACTTTGATCGCGATGAAGTGGCGATTCAGAAACTCGGCGATCTCTTCGTCCTCGAACGACTCCCGCTCCATCACGTGGCACCAGTGACAGGTCGAGTATCCCACCGATAGAAAGATTGGTTTGTTTTCGCGGAGGGCGCGTTCAAAGGCTTCGTCTGACCAGGCGTACCAGTTCACCGGATTGTGCGCGTGCTGCAAGAGGTACGGGCTGGACTGCTCGATGAGCCGGTTGGTGAAGCGGGGCGACCCATCCTCCGCCAGGTGGTGAGTGCGTGGGGTGTAGCCCTCGCCCTGCGCCGCGAGCGCTTGGTCGAGGCGTCCCTGGAGCACCTGGTCGGCCTGCTCG
>CAYZDM010000357.1:0-3976 GCA_964476875.1 uncultured Sandaracinaceae bacterium
TCGGCGGTCCTGCAGGGCAACGCCCTCGGACAGGTGTTGAAACATCAGGCGCCAGCGGTGCGTTCGAAACTCTCGACCCCACGGAACCCGGCGCGGGCCTAAAGCCCGGCTGCGCGCATCACCGATTCGCGTGATGGGAAATCATCGGCGACGCGTTCGAGCAGCACGTCCGCGGGACAACGCGACGTCTCGAGAAGCGACCGCAGTGGGCGTAGAAGCCCGGTCTCTCCGTCGGAGGCGTCGGCGTCCCCGATGCGTCGCAACCCAGCCTCCGCAAGCTCCAGCATTTGTCCGGCCCAATCCGCCGCCTCGCGCCCCATGAACTTCGTTCTCACCCCATGGCGCGCCAGGCCCTCACGTTGACGCTCGACCTCTGGGAACGACCAAGAATCAACCATCCCCTCGAGCGCACGAAAACTGTCGTCGTCGTACAAGAGCCCCTTCCACAACGCAGGAAGCGCAAATGAGAGATCCGGCCGTTGCGCGTCGGCCCCCCGGCATTCGAGCGTGCTCTTCAATCGCACTTCGGGAAAGAGCGTGCTCAGGTGGTCGACCCAGTCGCCATAGTTCGCCCTGACGCCCTGGAAACCATCTTCCATGAACGAACGAAAGGTCTGTCCGGTGTTGTAGAACGGTTTTCCGTTTCGCTTCACCAGAAACATCGGCGCGTCGAGAGCCCACTCGATGTAGTCGAGATATGTCGGATGATCCTTCCACGCGAAGGGAAGGAGCCCGGATCGATCCGGATCCATGTGCAACCAGATGAGCCCGCGGTACGTTCGATACCCACTACGCTTGCCACGCTCCCATGGGCTATTGGCAAACATCGCGGTGACGATTGGTTGCGCGCGGAGGCTGACTCGGAGCTTGCGCATTGCGTCGTCTTCGCTTGCGTAGTCGAGGTTGGCCTGGACGGTGCAAGTCTTGGTCATCATGTCACCCGCCATCGAACCGCGTGTCGGCATGTACTCCCGCATGACGCCGTAACGCATCTTGGGCACCCACCCGAGTTCCTCGACCGAAGCAAAGGGATGGCAACCGAGCCCAAGCCACTGGAGCCCGAGATCATCGATCACCGGCTGCAGCCCGGCCCAATGAGTGTCCGATTCCACCTTGCCCTCGCGAACGGTTTTGTACGGTGCGCCAGAAAGCTCGATCTGCGATCCCGGTTCGAGCGTGATGGACGCCCCCTCACGCCGAAGCGCAATGAGCGGTCCTCCCTCGGTTTCGCGTCCCGCCTCCCAACCATGCTCCGCAAGCAGGCGGTCGAAGATCGCCACCACGCTCACCGGCCCGTCATACGGCAAACGGGCACCGTCGAGCTTTTGCACCGCAATCCGCTCTGCCTCCGTGCCGATCAGCCAGCGCTCCCTCGGCTTCTCGGCCTCCTGGAACAGCACGAGCAGGTCATCCATCCCGCGAAGCGGGTCATCGGGTTTCGGCAACGTTTCCTCTGAGTCCGTCTTGGGGCGCGGGACCCTACCACGAAGGTCGCGCCGATGCCGCTGTGCCTTCAATTCGCGGTTGCACGAGGGGCCCGGACGTGGTGGAACATCCCCGTGGATCGACTGCTAGAGCTTCTTCGTGAACGCGGTTTCCGTCGCGGCAACTTCGTATTGAGCTCCGGAAAAGAGAGCGACTTCTTCATCGACTGCAAGCCAGCCGTGCTCTCCGCAGAGGGACACGTCTTGGTGGGGCAAGCGCTACTCGATCAAATTCGCGATGCGCTAGGATCCGTTTCGGCTGTCGCGGGCGTAGAACTCGGAGGCTGCCCGCTCGCTTCGGCCGTCGCGTCGGTTTCCTGGACGACCGACGTTCCGATGGACGCGGTGTACATTCGCAAGTCGACCAAAGAACACGGCACGCGAAAGATGCTCGAAGGGGCCGACCGTCTGCCCAGTGGGGCCAAGCTCGTGATCGTCGAAGACACCGTCACCACCGGCGGCTCGACCCTGCGCGCGGTGCAAGCCGTCCGCGACGCGGGCTTTGAAGTCGCGGGCGTGATCTCGGTCGTCGATAGGCTCGAGGGCGGCGCGGCGGCCATTGGTGATGCAGGCGTTCCTTTCAGCACGCTGTACGACCGCACTGACTTCATGGGAGAGTCGTGAGTCGCGCACCTGCCCTTTGCCTGCTCCTCGCCTCGATGTTGGCGTTCGGGTGCGCACAACCCAAGATCTCCCTTCAGCCAGGCGCACGCACGTTCACGCCCGAGTCGTACGTCAGCGTCTGGGAAGACTGGACCCGCGAGAAGGAATCATTTTCGTGGAAGGAGTTGGCGCACGAGATCCACGTCGCGGCCACGTTCGAGTCATGGGAGTTCCGCTGGGCGTACGTCGTCCGCTACGCCTACGACTACAGCCTCAAGCCCGAGGCACGAGACGAAATGCTGGACGCCAGCCTGGCGAGCTCGCGCCAAGAGCACCGCTTCTTCGTCACCCTCTCAGGAATGGATTTCAAGGAATCGAACCTCACCGGCAAGACCTCAGCTTGGCGCGTCCTGTTGATCGACCCCGCCGGCAAGCAGACCATCCCGATTCTGATGGAGCGTGTGCGACGCCCCACAGCAGTCGATCGGGTCTACTTCCCTCAGGTGAATCCATATAGGCAGACCTTTCGCATCACCTTTCCCGCGGTAGAGGCCGATGGCCGGAAAACCGTTCCCGATGGGGCTGAATTCATGGTTCTTCGCTTCAGTGGCGCCCGTGGCAGGGCTGACCTGAAGTGGGAGCTTCAGCCTTCTAAGGACGGCTGAAGAAGTTTTGACAGCGCCGATCCCGGCTAGCTATCATGCATCTGTTACGTAAGCCTTCGTAACGAATGAGAAAACGGACCGCGGGGAGGTTCAAAATGATTGTGCGCCACAGGGGGTGGGCGGTTGCAGTTCTTGTTGCAGCGCTCGGATTGGGTTGTCACGCATCGGAGGACGATCCGGAAGGACAGGCGAGTGAGCTTGCCGATCCGGTTCGTCGAGAGAACGCAATCTTCAATCTCAAGGGGATCTACACCGCGACACTTGCCGCGAACGCAGGGGATCGAAACAGCGATGAAGTCAAAGCGGTCGCCGACGTCATCGTCGACCCGTTGACGCAGGCCTATCTCGATTTTCCTGAAGACCGGATCAACGGACTCGCTATTTTGGATCTGCTCTCCGAGATGCAGGACCCGCGATGCCTTCCGGCGCTCACGGAAGCTTTGAACTGGCGAACGGAGGTCTCGGAGGACCACGCCGTCCGCGCCGCCCAGACAATTCAGGCGATGGAGGTGCCGCCTGCGGAACGCACGGCCGTCGTCGCATCGCTGGCCCAGTCCTTGGAGCGCATCACCGACTCGCGCCAGGAGGACAACAACATGCGAGTGGCGATGATTCGCGCCCTCGGGTCACTCAAGGACAAGGGTGCCACGGAGATTCTGGCGGCGATCGCCACCAAACAAGACGAGAACCAGAACTTCCTCATCAACCGACTAGCCGCCCAGCAACTCGGTGAACTCAGGGACCCGGCAGCGGTTCCCGCCCTGATCAAGAGCTTGTTCCTGTTCGCTCCGAATCATCCGGAATTGCGAATGAACGACGTCGCCGCCGAAGCATTGATCCTCGTCGGCCGCCCTTCGCTCAAGCCGCTCCTCGCGGTGTTGGCCGGCAAGGACGCGACCGCCAACGCGATTGCGAAACACTACATCGACGCGGTCAAGGCACGTCGCCCGGACCTAGCCAACACGATGACGGTTCGACAGGTGACTGGCGGTGAAGCGAGCTTTGCGCTTGGCGCGCTCGGTTTCTCAGAGGCTCTGGAGCCGCTTCTACAAGAGGCTGCCTCCTCGGACACACCCCGCAGACTGAATGCATCGATCGCACTCGTGCGGCTCGATGTTCCCGCGAGCCAGAAGGAGCGTGTCCGGGCGACCCTCAAGAAGGTCTACGCCGGATTGCCCAGTGGTCTCGCGGGGGTCGCGATGCGTGGCCAACTGCTCGCCGCGA
>CAYZDM010000358.1:0-3975 GCA_964476875.1 uncultured Sandaracinaceae bacterium
AGCAAGTCAATCATCGGGGTCGGCGAGCTTGCCCCGAACCGCGGAAGCGTCAACGGTCCTGCGCTCAACGAGGTTCTGAGGAGGGACAGGGTCCTTTTGTGCATTTTCTTCGCGTATCTGCTGCCGAGTGCAGGGCCTGCGCGTTTCTGCGTTGGTTTCCGTAGCAAGTTCGGAGTTCTCCCCTTGGCACGGCGAATGCTTCTAGAGTGGAGCGGGCGTTTGCGAATCGCGCCCAGGAGGGGGGCCACAATGCTTGACCCGTTTCGAGTGCTTTGCGGCTGCGTCCTGAGCGCGGCCTTGCTGTTGGGATGCGGTGTGGGTGGCTCCGGAGGGGAAGCGGGTGGCTCCGGAGGGGAAGGCGACTCGGATCTCGTCCCTGCGTCTCTGTACGTCTTCGAGTTCACGCCTGCGTTCGCGGAGGTGCCTATACAAGGAGCGATGATCTGCGAGGTGGGAGCCGACAACTGCGTCGCGAGCGATAGGGCGGGCGAGCTCACGATCTACTTCCCGGCCGATCAAGAGATCGCGTTCACCACCGAGAAAGAGGGGTATGGCTCCTGGGTATTCAGCAACGTGACCGACGAACACTTCCCCGAGGGCTACCGCCTCCCGATGTATACCCACGAGTATCTAGCCACCGTTGCCGAGACTCTCCAGACCCCTTACCCGTGGGAGGGAGGGATCGTCGCTTTGGTCAGATGGTTTAGCCCCAATCCAGGCGTGAAATTCCTACCCGTCGGGCCCACGGCCGAGCAGGTGGGCGATGCGTTCTATTTCGATGCGTCGAGCGAGCAGTATAGTCTCGACGTAGAGGCCACAACGTGGTTCCTCGGGCTGCCGGATGCCCCGCTCGGAGAAGGCGGTTTCACCGAGGTGGTTCCCGGCGTGCATCAGTTCGAGTTCGTCGGGACGGCCGGGAATTGCCCGCATGCATCGTGGGGCTGGCCAGGTGACGCTCCGAACCGGGTTAAAGTTCCGGTCATTGAGGGATACACGACCTACGGGAGCGTTCGCTGTGATGACGAGATCCCAGGCCTGGGCCTAGCTGGGTCTTCGCCGTCGGAGCATTCGCAGAATAGAGACTGATGCGTTGTTTGTTCGCGGTCTTGTCGGTGCTTTCGCTGCTTGGATGCGCTGAGCCAGCGGCCAATGGCGCCTTCGGCATTTGCAGGCAACTGAACTGCGATGACGGCGAGGACTGCACCAAGGACATATGCGACGAGACAGACCCGCGGGTATGTTTGTTCCCCGCAGCGGAGGAGAGCACGCCTTGCAATGGAGGTGGCGTTTGCGATGGCGCGGGAACCTGTATCGAGTGTAACGAAGACCAAGACTGCGAAGAAGACTGGAACGACTGCACACGCCCCAGTTGCGATGGAACAGCATGCGCGCAGCGGCCAATCTCGGAGGGAACGCCGTGCTCAGGCGGTGCGTGTCGAGGAGGTCAATGTGAGCTGAGCAGCTTGGTTCTCCCGTGCACCGAGCAGGGCATTCGTAACGCCATCGCCGCCGGTGGCGGCCCCTACGGCTTCGGCTGCGATGGGCCGACAACGTTGACGACCAAGGCCGAGATCGTCATCGACAACGATGTCGTTTTCAGTGGCGACGGTTATCTGACGGTCGAGGGAGGTGATCACCATCGTGTGTTCTCAGTGACCGAGGGAACAGGCGCCTGGCTAGACGAGCTTACGGTGACCGGTGGATTCGCGGCGGAAAGCTGCGGAGGCCTGCTGAACGACGGGACACTGCTGCTCACGGAAGTACTGGTTATTGGCAATGCCGCGACATCCGGCGGCGGCGGCATTTGCAACTCGGGGACGCTGACAGTTCTCCGAAGCAGGGTGGCGATCAACGGCGCGAACGCCTGTGCAGGCATCTTCAACAACGGAGCGCTGACGCTGACCGACAGCTCGGTGTCGGGGAATGCCGCGAAGGCGGGCGGTGGAGGCATCTGTAGCTCGGGAACGCTCACCATGATCCGAAGCACCGTGTCAGGGAACTCCGCGAAGTACGCCGGCGGCATCGAGACCTTGGGCACGCTGACGGTCTCGAACAGCACGATTGCAGGCAACGTCTCCGAAGACCCTGGCGCGGGAATCTTCAACAACGGGGAGGCGACGGTTACGAACAGCACCGTGTCCGGAAGCGCCGAGGGACAAGAGAGCTGCGTCCTGCACATCGCAGGCGCCGCCGGAACGATCGAAGTGGCAAACACGCTAGTAGCCGGCTGCTGTTCTGGACGTACCGACGCCATCCACTCGAACGGCTATGCCTTGGAGAGCCCTGGAGACACTTGCCGCTTCGATCAAGAGACCGACCGCTCCGGGGTTCCCGTGGACGATCTGCGGCTCGGCGCGCTTTCCGACCATGGCGGGTTTACCGGGACGCAGGCTCTCGGGCCGGAGAGCGTCGCAGTCGACCGAGTGCCGGAAGCGACGTGCCAGGCCGAAATCGATCAACGGGGTGTCTCGCGTCCGCAGGGCGCGGCATGCGACATCGGAGCGTTCGAGCTCGAGGAAGGAGGCCCCTGATGCGGTACGTGCTCGCGATCATTGGCATCTCTGCGCTAGTCACCTCGCTCATCGTCTGCGGTGATCCGGGCGAGCCGCCCGGCACGCGGTCTTTCCTGGTCGTCGTCGAAAGCTCGTTGCACGAGCCGCTGCGCGCCAGTCTCGAACAATACGCCGAGACCATGGAGCTTGCAGGGTACGAAGTGTACGTCGAGCCCTGGGTTTCTCCGGGTACCGTTGGCGACTGGCGCGCACCGGCTCGTGCGTTGAAAGACCTGCTCTTCGAATACGTCGACAGCGATGGCATCGAAGGGGCGCTCCTCGTCGGCGACCTGCCTGCAGCGCAATACGAGCTTCCGCCTCTCGTCACCACGGAGGACTTTCCGATGGAGAAGTTTCCGACGGACATCTATCTCCAAAATCGAGACGCGCGCTGGGTCGACACAAACTACAACGAAATCTACGACTTCCATGAAGAGCTCGAAGTCGACATCTACACATCGCGCCTAATCGGTACGCCCAAGCAGCTCGTAGACTACTTCGCGCGCCTAGAGCGCTACCGGCGCGACGGCCCACTCGTCGAGCGCTCGGCCTTCATCTTCATCGACGACGACTGGTACAAGAAAGACACTTCAGATGCCTACCACTTGGGTGAGCTCTACAGCGAGGTCGAGGTCATCCAAGACAAGGAGGACAGTACGAAAGAGAACTACATCGCGAAACTCACAGCCGAGGGCGCGGAGTTCGTCTACCAGTGGATACACGGGGCCCCCCCGGGCCCGGGAACCTACTCCGGGTGGCTTGCCTTCGATCACGTCGATGACGAAGGGAAGTTCAAACAACTCAAGCTCTTTGCCGACGACATCGTCGAGCAGAACCTGAAGGTTTCCTTCGTGAACTTGGCGAACTGCTATTCGGCGAGATTCACAGACGACACACTTGCCGTCGCCACTGCGTACACGGTGGGAACCGATTACGGGCTGGCGGCCGTCGGGTCGACCAAGATAGGGGCACAGACCGATCCGCGCCTGTTTCACGAGGGCCTTGCAAATGGCCTACGCTGGGGTGAGGCGTACCGAGAGTGGTACAATCAAGTGGGCACGAGGAACGACTTCTGGCACTTGGGCATTGTGTTGATGGGCGATCCCCTCTTGAGAGTCACGGGTGACCTCTTCCCCGCGGGCGCCTCGGCGGACACGACGTGGGGAGCTGAGCCATAGATCTGACCGTGCTTGGCGGCGAGGGTTGCGACGCGAAGCGTGCGCGGCGAGCGACGAAACGTCATTCCGCGGTCGGATGCTTCGGACAGCAACGACTCAACTCCTCAAACTGCTTGATCAGCTGCTCGATGCGCTCAAACGGAAAACATTGGTCAAGCAATCCCACCTGTACGTCGGCAAAACATTTCGGACAAGAGGGCACGTTTACTAAGAGACGGTTCATGGTTCTGGCCTAGGCCGCGTTG
>CAYZDM010000359.1:0-3968 GCA_964476875.1 uncultured Sandaracinaceae bacterium
CATCGTCGTCGAATAGAGGCCTCCACGACAGCGTTCAACAAGGAAGTGCATTGCGCCCGCGCGACTTTTTCCACATGTATAGGAGTGGCGTGTCGGATCTGAGCAAATCTGCCCTGTTGCCCCTGCGGGCCGTGGTCGCACGGACCGGGTTGAACCCGGATACAATCCGGGCTTGGGAGCGGCGGTACGGGGCGATCGAGCCGAGTCGCAGCACTGGGGGCACGCGGCAGTTCAGCGAGGAGGACGTGACACGATTGCTGTGCCTCAAGGAGCTGCGGGAGCGCGGGTTCAGCTTGCCGACCATTGCGCAGCTTCCGACGCCCGAGCTCACGTCCATGAGGCGCGGCCGCCAGCGAGAACGCGAAGCCTTCGCGCGCGGACGGCCGACCCAGCCGCCGCTGACACCTCCGCAGAAAACGTACCTGGAGGCGATCGAGAACCTCGATGCGAACGGCGCCCTCCAGCAATTGCGTGTCATGAGCCAGGACGTGGGCAACCTTCAGCTCATCCTCGGCGTGGCAATCCCAATCATGTGGGAGGTAGGCCAGCGCTGGAGGGAAGGGTCGCTTGGCACCGCGCCAGAGCATCTGGTCAGGGCGCAGTTGAAGAGCCTCATGACCTCGCGCTTCGAGCAGATCCCAGTTTCCGAGGGCGCACGCCGACTCCTGTTCACGACTCCGGCGGGCCAACTCCACGAGTTTGGAATCCTGGCGGGATCAGTGTTGGCGAAAGAGGCGGGCTTCGATGTGCTCTATCTCGGCCCTGACCTGCCGATCGAAGAGATCATTTGGAGCGTCGCCAAGAGCCAGGCCGAGATCTTGGTGCTGTCGGTCGTGCGCAGCATGGACAACGAGGAGATGGCCCAGATGGAGCGCCTCGTGGACACGGTCTCCCGAAACGTACCGGTATGGATTGGTTGTCCGCCGGAGCACCCGCTAATCGCCCGCGCGCCCAAGGCGACGTTCATCAGTTCGATCGAGGATTTCCAGCTCGCGGCTTCCTCGCTGCTTTCAGACACGGACTGAGCCCGCGAGCGAGTCACTCGGGGTAAATCTGGACACATTGTCTATATTTTATGCGATTTGGCCTCCTAGGCCTTGCGGTTATCTAGACAGAACCTAGACAGTATCGGGTCAACCCTACTTTCTGAGGAGATCCTTGTCATGAAGACCCCCAACCGAGCCCCACGCCTGATTCTTGCCGCCGTCGCGGCCGCGATCGCCATCGCAGCTGCTGCACCAGCCCCCGCCGCTGCGTACCACTTCAAGTATCACACCCGGGCTAATCTGATCGAAGAGCTCGAGGAAGACGGACGTTTCAACGTCTTGCTCGCCGCGCTGGACGCGACCGGGCTCGCCGATGCGGTCGACGAGGCCAACGTCACCCTGTTTGCGCCGACCGATGAAGCCTTTCAGCCTCTCATCGATGCAGGTGTGGTCGACGACCTGCTTGCAGAGCCTGGCCTATCCACTCTGACGAACATCCTGCTTTATCACGTCGTCGAAGGGCGGGCGTCGACCTACCGACTCCAGCGTGTTCGAACTCCCGTGACGCTACTTGGCCAACCCGTCATCCTGAAGCGCACTGAGGATGCCCTGTTCGTCAACGACTCCGAGATCGTCGACGGCAACAATCGCGCAAAGTCGGGCACCTACCATGCAATCAACGCGGTCCTTCTGCCGCCGGACGAACCGATCGAGATCGAGAGCACGCTCGACGTGCTCCGATTCGACGGTCGATTCAATGTTCTTCTCTCCGCCCTTGAGGCCACAGGCCTCGATGCAGCCGTCGAGAGCGGAGTGCTGACTCTCCTCGCGCCCACCGACGAGGCCTTCCAGCCGCTGATCGACGCTGGAGTCATCGACGACCTGCTCGCGGAGCCCGGGCTCGAGACGCTGACGAACGTGCTGCTCTACCACGTCATCGACGGACGTAGGACCGCACTCAATCTCTACTTCAGCTCGACAGCGACCACCCTGCAGGGAACAGACGTGTCGATTGGATACGCGAAGAGGAGCGTTCTAATCAATGACTCCCGCGTCATCAGTCCGAATGGAAAAACGCCAACCGGCCTGGTTCACATCATCGACGCGGTGCTACTTCCCTCCGAGCAGCCAGAAGACCTCATCGACCTGCTCGAGGAGGACGGCCGCTTCACGGTGCTGCTTACCGCACTGAACGCCACTGGCTTGGAGGACGCGGTCCGTGAAGGCGGGCTCACCGTCTTCGCACCGACCGATGAGGCGTTCCAGCCCTTGATCGACGACGGCACGATTGGAGCCCTGCTCGAGGAGCCCGGGCTGGTCACTCTCACACAGATCCTCCTGTACCACGTGGTTGCAGGTGAGAAGACGGCCAAGGAACTCGCCCGCCAGAGACGCGTCCCAACCCTAGAGGAGTCTAACGTCTACGTTTGGTGGTTCTTCGGCAAAGTGTTCGTAAATCGCGAGCGCGTGGTCGACCCGAACCTTCGAGCGGCCAACGCAATCGCCCACGCCATCGATGGCGTGCTGCTCCCGTAGCTCGGAACACCTAGAAGCGCTTACTGCGCACCGTTGAACAGCCACCGCGGTCGGTCCCGTGGTGGCTGTTCGCGTTTCACGTCTCGGCTACCTGCCAAGCCGGTCGGCGCCACCATGGCTGCTTCACCCACGATGTCGTTGTTCTCCCCATCGACCAGCCCCCTCCTTTGTATGGCCGCATTGTCGCGACGAGTCACAAATAGGCACGAGAAGCGGCTACGTCTTTTTCGCGGCAGCGCGGGTCAACCGATCGTGCACTGCGACCCAACTGGGGCCGGTCGGTGGGCGCTCCACGACGATGAGGTGGCAGCCCGGCCGGTCGGCCTCCCGGAGGCGTGCGTAGAACTCGCGCCCGTAGGAAGCCGAATCGTCAGGCATGGCGATCCACAAGCACCGTGTGTCGTCGACGCGGGACGGACCGAACGCCAGTACGATTACCAACCCATCATGTTCCTCGACGGCTTCCTCCACCTGCGGTCGCACCCTGTCCTTCTCGACAGTTCGCATCGGGGTCCTCGGAGCGTAGTGCGTCGGCAGCGCGCCGGGCACGCGCGGCGCATTGTCTCCTGCGTCGGCAAGCGGAGCGCCCAACACCTTAGCAAGAGCGTCGGCAGTGACGGCTCCCGGGCGCAGCAAGCGGGGACGCGCGCCGGTGAGATCGACGATGGTCGACTCTAGCCCCACGTGGCAGGCCCCACCGTCGAGCACCGCGTCGACCGCGTCGCCAAGCTCTTCGACGACGTGCGCGGCTGTAGTCGGACTGAGACGCCCGAATCGATTCGCAGAGGGTGCCGCCAGCCCACAGCCCACCGCGTCGAGCAGCGTCAAGGCCACCGGGTGGTTGGGGACTCGAAGTCCAACCGTGTCCTGGCCTCCGGTGACGAGGTCTGAAACCCTCGGCTTGCGTCGAAGAATCAGCGTCAGCGAACCCGGCCAAAAAAGCTTCGCAAGCCGACGAGCCACTTCCGGGACATCACAGGCCCAGTCGTCCAAGGCGTGCGCCCCGGGCAGATGGACGATGAGCGGATGGTCGGTCGGTCGGCGCTTCGCCTCGAAGATGCGCCTGAGCGCGCCGGGATCGTCGGCCCGCGCTCCGAGCCCATAGACCGTCTCCGTTGGGAACGCGACGAGCCCACCCCCACGCAGCAGCCGGGCAGCACGCGCGACGTCGTCGTGAGATGCGGATAAGAGCTCCATGATTCGACCAGCACGCGAGGATGGCACACGGGATCGCGCTGACGCAACGGGCGGGTCCTGTCTGACGCTTGGCCTGCAGGCGCGCCGTTGGTCGATGCCTTGGAGAGTCGTGTCTCAGGGAGAGCACCGGCACGTGTCGGCAGGACTCCGTGAGTGTAGTGGTCCCCGCGGCCAGTTCCGTTGTTGGTGGGGTTGTTGCCACAAGAAAAGGGTCACTGAACTTGCGCGGTAGCGCGAGCCGAAGGCGAA
>CAYZDM010000360.1:0-3967 GCA_964476875.1 uncultured Sandaracinaceae bacterium
GCGAAAGCGTCTCAGCTGCGGTGCGATGAATCGCGTCGTCAGCATCTCGGTCGCCGTGAGCCGAACCACGCCCTCGAGTTTCTGGTCCTCGCCAGCCACGTCCCGTTCGACACCGAGCGCTTCACGTTCGATCCGTTCCGCGCGCGGCAACAAACGGTGGCCAGCTTCGGTCAAGACGTAGCCAATGGGCGTTCGATCGAAGAGACGCGCCCCGAGCTCCTCTTCGAGTTTCACCAACCGACGTCCGACAGTCGTTGGGTCCAGCGTTAACGCAGCCCCAGCTGCGGCCAACGTCCCATGCCGCTGAAGCGTGAGGAAATACCGGACATCGTCCCAGTCGAACATGACCTGCATCATCGCAGCGCAAGCCCTTGCAGGCAACTGCAAAAGTGCGCCGGACTGCTGCGGCCAAGTGCGCTCACATGGCGCTAAGTCCTTCATATGACAACTGAAAGGAGTCGATCATGGAAATGCTCAGCCAAATAGACACTCATCTCGAGGCCACAGTTCTGCGAAAGCAGGGTGAGGTTTGGGATGCGGTTATCGATGCGGTCGCGGCAACTTGCGAACGCCTCTTCTTCAGAGCGAAATGGGCCCTGGCGAGCCCGGTCTCGGTAGACGACGTGCTGGCCGACCTCGCGTATGGGCGGGAGTAAAGTCCTCGCACAAAAAACTCTGAAATTTCAACACCTGGAGACATTGGTACAGCAATAATCTGCTATCATAGGAATTCGGACACTCGGAGAACACCGATGACTAAACCTATGCGTATTGGGCTCGCGGCCTGTGTTGCGATTTGGATGGTGGCCGTCGGCTGCGGGGGAGGGAATGCCCCAAACCCGAGCGTGGCGCCGAACATCAGCTCCACGCCGCCGACGACCGCAACAGTCGGCGTGCCGTTCAACTACACGATCAGCGCTGGCGGGATGACACCGATCGCGTTCGCGGTCGTGGCCGGTCCGGAAGAGCTCTTGGTACATCCGAGCAGCGGCATCGTGACTTGGACACCGGTTGGTGAAGGCCTCGTCGCGATTGAAGTGAGCGCGACCAACCTCGCGGGCGCCGACACACAGGCCTTCGAGGTGAGCGTTGAGGGTCGGAGCGGGCCGGTGTTCACGACCGAGCCTCCGACCGAAGCAACGGTCGCTGCGCCCTACGCGTACGACCCCAGCGTCGTCGCCAGTGGTGAGGTGTCGTGGAGCGCACCGGTGGCGCCGAGCGGTCTGACGATTGACCCCGAATCCGGCGCAGTTCGGTGGATCCCGAGTTCGTCTCAAATCGGTCCACAAGCAATTACAATTCGAGCAACGGAACAAGACGGGGGCGCGTTCACCGATCAATCGTTCGTAGTGACGGTCGAAGGCAGTGGCGGTCCAGCCGTGATCACATCCACCCCTCCGGAACGCATCTATGCCGGGGAGGTCCTTCGCTACGATGCGACCGCGGCCGGTTCCCCCACGATTCGGTGGACGGTCGCGGATCCGGAAAACGGCTCGCCAGCATCCGGCGTCGTCATCGTCACCACGCCACCCGAGGGCTCCGCCGTGACAGTCGAATGGGACTCGGCCGGCGTCGGACCCGGCAACTACAGCATTGCGCTGCGGGTCGACAACGGCCTCGGGGATCCGAACGTGCAGGAGTTCTCAGTCACGGTCGATCCGCGGCCACCCGTCCCAGTGATCGATCTGGCCACGACGCCGCCTCCCGAGACGATGTTCGTTGGGAGCATGTACGACTACGACGTCAGTGTGACGCCGGAAACCGAGAGCGTCGGCATCGTGTGGAGTCTGGTTGGGGCGACGGTACCGCCCGACCTCGCGATCACGATCGATTCCGTCATGGGCCGAGTGGGCTTCACCGCCGCAGAACAGAACGGCGAAATTGAGTACAGCTATACGGTTCGGGCCGAGAACGTGCTCGGGGAGGGCGATGAGGAGACCATCTCGGTAGACGCAGTGGATCCGCCCGCCACGCCGATGCTAGCCGTCACGCCCGCTACGGTGTTCACGCTGGATGTCGGGGAGTCCTTCCCGGGTGCCTCGGCGACGGCGACGGGCCAGCCTGTGCCCACGCTGACGATCGCGGGAACGCTGCCAGGCTTTCTCGACTTCGACCCGTTGACCGGACTGCTGTCCGCATCCGCGAGCCAGCCTGCGCCAGTCGAAAGCGACATCGGCACGCACTCGTTCGACATCGTGGCGACCAACAGCCAAGGCATGGACAGCGCGACCATCGACATCACCGTCGTTGCGGCGCCAGCTAGCCTGTACTCGATCACACCTGCCGCAGGACGACGTCAATCGAACGTGTCGGTCGTGATTCGCGGAGCGGGCTTTGTGGCCGCCGCGATGCCGACGATAAGCCTAGAGGTTGGTGCGTACAGCGAGACGCTGACCACTGCCTTCGTCGACCAGAGCACGTTGACGGCGATCGTGCCCGTGAATGGCAACCGCCCGGCGGGGGTCTACGATGTGGTGGTCGACCAGGCCTCCACGACGCGACTCGAGAAGCGCTTCACAGTGACCGAAGGCGACGGTTCGACGCTCAGTGGGACGATCACCGCCGATCTGACGTTGACGGCAATCGACAGTCCGCACGTGGTCACGGCTGACGTGCGAATAGAGAACGGCGCGACCCTGACTCTGGAGCCTGGAGCCGTCGTGATGTTGGCAGGGGACAGCAACCTCCGTATCGATGTAGGTGTCAACGGCGCCGGGGCTATCGCCGCCGACGGCGGCGTGCCGGGCGTTGGGGACCAGATCGTCTTCACCCGCTTCCAAGACGTGGGAGGCCCGAGTCCGGGCGGTCGGTACAGAGGCCTACGCTTCGGTGCCAACCTGATCGCCAATGGGACCTCGCTGCGAAACGTGGTTCTCGAATTCGGCGGTCGACAGAACAGCAACACCAACCGAGGCGCGATCGAAACGCTCAGCGGGGCCGCACCGCAAGTCACCGACTCGATCATCCGTGAGAGTCTGAACTACGGTCTGTTCGCGCAATCTGGTTCGGGATCCGAAACAGTCGACTGGTTCGCCGACAACCAATTAACCGCCAATGGACGTTCGCCGATCAGCATTGGTGCCGACGACGTTTCCACGCTCGGCGCGGGCCTGATGCTCACCGGCAACGGCGAAGACGTGATCTTCGTGCGGGGGTCGAGCGTGAGGAGGCCCGTCGCCACGTGGCGCAACCATGGGGTCCCCTTCTACCTGAACGACGGCGTAACCGTTCGCGGAGGGAGCGTCATGACCGTGGCGGCAGGCACCGAAATGCGGTTCGCCACTGGAAGGCGTTTACAGGTCTCGACCGGGACGGAGGCCGGCACGCTGGTGGCCGCGGGAACGCCACAAGACCCAATCCGAATGCTCGCCGACGGCGGCGCATGGGGCGGGGTCGCGCTATCGCCATTCACCCTGGTTGGCACTGTTCTCCGTAGTGTCCGAGTCGAGGGCTTCAGCGGGGCGGTGAATGGCGGTCTTCGTGTCAGCAATCCCGCTACGCCAGGCGACCGGGTCGCCATTGTCGAGAACTGCCTGCTTCAGAGCGGTGCGCCGGGGTCGGTCGGTGTCCATCTTTCCGGCAACGCTCGAATGAGCTCCTTCGAGAACAACGCGATCGACGTCCCCACATTCTCCGTGGACGCCCCGTTGGGCGGCTTCGATGACCTCCTCGGACCGTCGAATACCTACGAGGCACCGCTACGAGTGCGAAGCGGCAGCATCTCGGGCGCAGACTTGGTGTGGGACCTTCCGCTCGCCAGCGATGGGTCGATGCGGCCCATCCAACCGACCGGCGGGATCACTGTGATCGACGGCTCGCTGACGATTCGTGCCGGCAATCGGATCGAGATGCCAGCCGACGGACAGGTGACCGCGACCAACAGTCAACTGCTCGTGGAGGGGACATCGAGTGAGCCGGTCGTGTTCACGCCGGTGGCTGGGGCGGGCTACTGGAATCGAATTCGCTT
>CAYZDM010000361.1:0-3966 GCA_964476875.1 uncultured Sandaracinaceae bacterium
ATGAAGAGGAGGATCCAAACACCGGTGCCGAAGCCGGCCACGGCGGGGAGGTGATGGCGGGCGAAGGCGACTCGGTCGCGGACGGACCAATCTCGGCGTGCAGCCGGCCAGTCGACGTAGTCGACGCCCAAGTACACGGCGGTGAGCGCGAAGCCGACGACCGAAACGACCTGCCCGACGCCCGGAATGACGAACGACGCGAAGAACATCGGCCCGACGACGAGCAGGTAGACCAGCACCTTCAACACCTCGAGGCGGATCGTCCGCGCGACGTCGGCCAGCATTCGGCGGAGCGAGAACGGGGGCGCCTGCTCGCCCGTCAAGATGTGCTCGACCGCCTCGCTCAACGCATCGTTGAACGGCGCGGCGACGACGCTCGACGAGACGAGAACCAACACCAGCCCAAGCACCGTAATCAGCACGCCGGCGATGAGCTCGATCAACCAGCGTAGCGCCTTCACCAACCCGCCCGCCCAGCCCGTGGCCTCGTTCCAACTCTCGGGAAACAACGACCACACCGCACCAGCGAAGTCGTCGTAGTAGCTGCCCGCGCCATAGAACACGGCCACCAACGCAATCGTGGTAATGAGGATGGGGAACACCCAATAGCGCGCGAGCTTCGGATGCTGCAGGTAGACGAAGCGCATCCCCCGGAGCGCGTACGTCACGCCTCGAACGAACCCAACCGGCGACGTCACCACGGCCCCCGCGCGTTGAACCACTCCCGTCATAGGGCTACGGCACCAAGCGGAATCAGTGGCTTCAGATCTTCGTCGTCAAAGCGCAGCTGCAACCCGATGAAGTAGTCGCGTCCCCGCCCGTTGATGATGTCGTCGATGCCGGCCAGCAGCCAGAACCGCCGTATGATCTCGAAGCCGGCGCGCACACGCAACCGTGGCCAAATGCGTCGACCGAACTCGAAGAAGTCAGTGTTGATCTCGAGTCGGTCCTTGATGCCTTTGATATCGAGGCCGAGGCCGCCGCTGGATTCGATGATGCCGAAGCGAAAGGTGGCGAAGGCGATCGTCTTGCCAAACTCTGCCGAAAATCTGAGCCGATTGGAGCGCGATATCTCGGTTCGTTTGTACTCGTTCGGGTAGAAGAGCGGCGGCGGACTCTGGCGAACGATCGTCTCCGACACACTAACCGAGCCGCGCGGATCGTCGATGACCTGAACCAGGAAGTACCGGCCTTCCCTCGGTTGCAAGTAGATCGAGAAGTACGTCTTGAAGGCGTTGGAGAGCGCGTAGTACTCGCTTCGTAGTTCCACGATGGTTCGAAGCCGAGCCAAACCGCCCACGAAGCTGTTCAACCCTTCCGCGACGCCCTCGACTTCGTCGATGAGCGCTTCGTCTTGGGTCAGGCGGCCAATGGTGCCTTCCCCTCGCGCCGTGCGGCTGGTCACCTCTTTCACATCCGCAAGAACGGCATTGAGCTGCTCGGACGCCCGATGAATCGACGCAATGGTGTCGTCGACTTCGGCAACACCGCGATCAATGTCGCCCTTGCGCTTGTGAATGATCTCGCTGAGGTCATCGGTGGCCAGCTCGACGTTCTCCATGATGCGAACGATCCGGGGACCTGCCTCGTCAGTGACCTGCTTGATGTTCTCGAGCGCGTCGCTGAGATTGCGCAGGGCACTCTGCATCCGATCGCCGGCCTCTTCCGTCCCGAAAGCCCGTTCCATCTGTGTCGTGATCTTCTTGACGCTTTGGGCGATGTCGTTGACCGTCACGATGATATCGTCGGTCTGAACCCCCTTGTCGGCGGCCATGATCTGCCCCCCGTCTTGGAGCTCCGGAAGGCCGGGCGTGCCGGGATGAATGACCAGTGCCCGTTCCCCGAGCAGCGAGAGACTCCGCATGGTGACCCTCGCATCTTCGTACAGGGTCATGCGAGCTTCGATGCGAAGATCGACCCTTGCGCGGGCCCCGTCCAGTCGAATCGAGGAGATGTAGCCAATCGGGATGCCGGCGACCAGCACACGAGACTTGGCGACGAGGCCCTGAACGTCGTCGAAATACGCGTACACGCCGTAGCCGGAATCGTCGGCAGAACGCTCGTCGACGTAGCGATAGACGGCAAACCTGACGATCAGTCCGAGGACCACCATCAGGCCGACTCGGGCCGCGTTCCAAGTCTCTCTCATAGAGCCGACCGAATCGTAGTCGAAGCGGGGCTAAACAGCTATCGCCGCATGCGCAAAGACGTGGGCTTTCCACCCCTTGCAGCCGTGCTGAACAACCGCTATGGCTTGCCACTTGTCTGAGGGGATCGATGCGCTGACGGCCGCCGCACTAGGGGCATTGCAGGGGCTGACCGAGTTCCTTCCAGTGTCGAGTAGTGGGCACGTCGCGATCGGCGCCAAGTTTTTCGATATTCGCGAGAACTCGCTTGCCCTGGTGATTCTCCTTCATTTGGGCACCTTGCTCGCCACGGTGATCCTGTTCCGTGGGGACATCCGATTGCTCGCGGTGGAGGCTGTGGCGTCGCTGCGCGATCCCAGCCGTTTGCGGACCACCGAGGCAGGAAGAGCACTCGTCGGGATTGCGATCGTGACCGTGATCACGGGGATCATCGGGTTGCTGATTCGGAACGTCGCGGAGGCGTTCGCGCAAGACCTCCGCCTCGTCGGATTCGGATTTCTGGTTTCGGCCGCATTTCTGATAGCAAGCGGAGTGGCCTACGGGTCCCGCGAAGAGGTGTCCTGGCCACAAGCGATCGGCATCGGATTGGCCCAAGGCGTGGCCGTCCTCCCAGGCGTGAGCCGCAGCGGAGTGACGATCGCGGTCGCGATGCTGCTCGGAGTACAGAGTACTGCGGCCTTCCGGTTCTCATTTCTATGTTCGCTACCTGCGATCGCAGGAGCAGCATTGCTGGAGGCCTCCGGCGCCGAAGGCCTCGTATCGTTGGGTCCGGAAGCATGGGTCGGGGGCTTCACGGCCCTGGTGACGGGATACGTCGCACTTGTTATTCTCCGCCACATCGTTCTGGTCGGACGTATGTGGACGTTCGCGATCTACCTTCTGCCTCTCGGACTCTTCCTCATCACCCGCTGAGACAGCGGTCAGCTCATGACGAACACCAACAAAGCATACGCAGTCATCATGGCGGGAGGGTCCGGCACCCGCTTCTGGCCGCTCTCGCGCCGAACGCGGCCCAAGCAGCTGCTGTCGCTTGGACCGGACGATCGCTCGCTACTCCGCGCCACCGCTGAACGCGTGTGGCACCTGCTCCCCCCCGAGCGCACCTTCATCGTGACTTCCGAGCTGCTGCGCGACCAAGTCGCGCAAGCGCTTCCCGAGCTTCAACCTCACCAGATTTTGGCCGAACCCGTTGGACGCAACACTGCCCCGTGCATCGGCTGGGCCGCGACGCATCTGAAACGCCTCGACGAAGACGCCATCATGTGCGTGCTCCCTGCCGACCACTACATCGACGAGGCGCAGGCCTATGTCGACACCCTGCAACGCGGACTCGAGGCCGCAACTCACGGCGACTACGTCACGATTGGGATTCGCCCTACCCGCGCAGAAACCGGCTACGGGTACATCGAAGTTGGGGCCGAACTCGATCCCGGCGTATTCCGGGCGCGCCGCTTCGTCGAGAAGCCGAATCGCCAGCGTGCCGAACAGTTCGTTTCGAACGGCAACTTTCTGTGGAACAGCGGGATGTTTTTCTTTCTTGCCTCTCGGATTCTCGAGGCGATCGACGAGCACCTCCCGGGCCTCGGAGCGGAACTCCAACGCTACGACCAGGCCGCAAGGGCCGGCGGTGAGGCCGAGCTGATCAAAGAAACGTATTCGCAGCTCCCAGCGGTGAGCATCGACCACGGCATCATGGAGAAGGTCAGCGCGGTGAGCGTCGTGCCGGGCTCATTCGCGTGGTCCGACCTCGGAAGCTGGACGTCCGCATGGGAGCTCGCGCCACAGGACGAACAGAAGAACGTATTACCCAAGGACGGCC
>CAYZDM010000362.1:0-3955 GCA_964476875.1 uncultured Sandaracinaceae bacterium
CCCAGCCGTGCCGCCGGTCCCAGCCGTGCCGCCCGCACCGGCTGTACCGCCCGTGCCGGCGCTTCCCGCGGTGCCGCCTCCACCGGCAGCGCCGCCTCCACCCGCAGTCCCGCCGTCCACTGGAGGCGGTTGACTGGCAGTGTCGCACCCGAGAAAGGCGACGCTCAGTATCGCCAGCAAGCAGACGGTTCGAAAGAAGCACTTCATCGATCTCTCCTTCGGCGCACACCCGCACCCGCCATGTAGCCGGCATGTCTTGCCGGCTCCCGGTGCGGCCGAGGCGTCCGATGGGAACCAATCAACGACCGCGCTCTCGTTCAGAGCAGATTGCGTGCCATCCCGATTCGACTGTCATTCCCGGGGCGCGCCAGAAACCATGGGTGAAGATTCTGCATTTCTTGGCGCAATAGCGAAACTGATTCGTTGCAGAACAAGCCTAGCTGCAGCAGGGCGTGCCGATGCAGTTGCCGCTGCAAAGAGTGCCCCCGCAGCAGACCGACCCCTGGATACACGCGGACGGGCACTGCGACTCACAGGTCCCGCTGACGCAGCGCATGTTGCCGTCACCGAAGGGGTCCGGCCCGCAGACATCGCCTGGCGCGCATGGACAGTTGAGCGTCCCCTCATCGCAGACTTCGCCGAGCTTGCACCAGCTCCCGTACGACTTGCTGTTCACGACGTAGTCCTCGCACAGAAAGCCGATTCCGGGCCCCGGATCGGCGAAATATGCGGAACAATCCGCGTTGGTTTCGCAGGATTCCGGCTGGCAGAACCCATGCGCGCAGTAGTTGATGCACTCGCTCGCGAAGCCACTGCAATCCGAGTAGCCCCAGTTGTCGCAGCCCTTTCCATCCTCGAGCGTTCGCTCCAAGTCGAGCTGGTTCGCCACGCAGGAGCTTTGGAGCGAGCCCTCGCCGTTGCTGCTTCCGCTCTCACCGTCGCAACTGGCAATGAGCAGCGCCGCCGTGGCGATCCCGCAGAGCTGCCAAGTCCCCCAAATTCGATCTCGCATGTCCGCTCCTTTCCGAATTCCCCGAAAACGATGCAACACGCGTACCAACCTGAAGTCGACTGGCAGGCCACCCCTGCATCTGCCGAGACCCGCCCTCACGCGTCCAGCGCGGGGGGTTCCAGCTTGCAGGCAAAGATTCGAAATGTGGCGACTATCGCCCACGTTGACGACAGAAAACCCACCTTGGTCGACGCGATGTTACATCAAACTGGCGTGTTCCGAGCGAACGCCGAGGTGCGTGACCGAGTCCTCGACTCAAACGACCTCGAACGCGAGCGCGGCATCACCATGCTGGCCAAGCACGCCTCCATTCGCTCTCTTAGCCCTGGGGGACCACTTTGAGAGCCCATTGCGCGGTACTAGATCGTTATGTCGCGTTGCTCGCGCCATGCCGACGGGGCCTTTGTTTCTACTACGCTCTCATAAAAGCGTTCCGGAGCGAAGAGCCGGAGAAGTTCCGCCGCGCCTCCCCGATCGATCAGATCCACTCGGAAGCACCACCGTTCTTCGTCATTCATGGCGATCGGGACACCCTCGCGCCGGTCGATGAGGCTGTCTACTTCGCCGACGAGCTCCGCCGGGTCTCGAGGGCGCAGGTCATCTACGCCGAGCTCACCGGCGCCCAGCACGCCTTCGATCTCTTTTGCTCCCCGCGCACGGCCCACATGCTCGTCGCAGTCCTCAAGTTCCTCGACGCCACCCACGCGGACTCAGAGCCGCTCGCCCTCGAGCTCGGAGGAGCCCTCGCACTCCCAGGTCGTCTCTCCGCGTGAGTCGTCCGGCCCCCACGCGAACGTCACGGAATAGTACCACTCCGAGGCCGCGTTCAGGCCCTCGAGATCCTCGTCGGTAGTGCCTTCCACCACCGTCACAACGCGGCATGACACGCGCTGGCAGTTGATCGCGTCTCCACACACATCCCCGTGCGTGAGCAGGTAGGCGCACTCGGCGGGGTCCGAGCTTGCCGTTGCGAGCTCGAAGTCGCTCGAATCTTCATCCCAGCGCCCGGTCAGAACAGGCCCCAGATGTGGAAGGTAGGTCGCGACAATTCGGTCGCTCATCGGGAGCTCCCGAACGCGGGTGAGGAACGTCGAGCGGTCGCTCTCCGTCCACCACTCCTGACCCGTATAGCGACAGCGTTCCCGCTGGGAGGTCGCCGACAGCTTCCAAGTCCCCCCGATCCCCTCATCTTCGGTCACCTCGACGCTCGCGTGAGCCGTCCTGGTGTCGCAAGCGCCATCGTCGTACGACACGGTGATCAGCGCATGACCGGGCTCCACGCCGCGCACCGACACCGTCGAACGACCCGAGCGTGGGCTCACCGTCACCGCCCCCAGGTTATCGCTCTCCCAGCGGAGCTCCGCCTCGGGGATCAACACCGCATCGCCGTCGGCGTCGACGGCCCGCACGCTGAGCGGGTGCGACTCATCCACGTCGAGGAACACCTGGTCGTCCGAGATCTCCAGATCAACACAGCCGACGTCGATCACCGCGCTCTCATCTTTCAGTTGGCAGAAATCGTCGTAGGTCGCTACCACCTCGGTCTGCCCTTGGTTGACGGCCTCGACCAGGGTCTGCGGGCCCGTGAGGTTGCCGACGCGAGCCACGGCAGAATCCGCAGTCGTCCAAAGGACGCCGCTCGTGTCCAACGGAGTGCCGTCCTCATCGAGGATGTCCACACGCAGGGGAGTCGACTCGCCACGCACCAGGTCGGCCGACTCGGGGGTGATGGCCATCGTCAGTGGCGAGCACTCGACGCAGACGGGGAACGACGTGCGTACGGTCTCGCAGTCGATCTGGTATGTGGCTTCGATATTCACGCACCCGCGGCCCACCGCGGTGACGGTCGTCGCGGCGCCGGTGCTCGAGTCCACCAAGAGGATGGTCGGATCGCCACCCGACCAGCGTACGGTGCTTGGATCGAGTAGACCGCCGTCGTCGTGGATCAACGTCGCGGTGAGTACGGCTTGCTCATCGATTTCGAGCGGCTGCGCGGGGCCCTCCACGCCAAACCAACTTACGTTCGACCGAACATTGACCTTCGCGCTGGAAGGCGAGTAGGGACGGATCCCCACGTCCGCGAACACCAAGGTGCTCCCGGGAGAAATCGCCTCGACCACACCGTCGTCGACGAAGCGAACCTTGTCGGTAAGAGGAGCTCGCCACAGCACATCCACCGGGATACTCGGTATGACCTCGCCCCCCTCGGAAACCGCCCTCACCGTGGCCGTGAGCGCCTGCGTGTCGCAGACGAGCATGTTCACGGGGTTCGGACGGATCTCGACCTCAAGCGTCGTGTCCTCCGAACAACTCGGCGAGAGCTCGCCTGCAACGTGCGACTCGACGAGCGTGCTTCCGTCGGGATTCTGACACTCGTAATAGGTGCTGATGAGCCGGTCGCTCAGGAACTCGCAGACGTTGCTACCCCGGCTGCGTGAGAACTCGGTCGCGTTGGACTGCTGCCGTTGATCTTTCTCGCGGCAGCAAATACAACCACTCTCGCGCCTACCGGGGGGTCGGAGACAGCACGAAGGTTGCGCAGGATCGAGCGCGTCACACTCGGGATTGGCACTCGAGTACCGGCAACGAAGATCGACGAGCGACTGTTCGAACCACTCGGGGGTCGTGGAGGCGCCGGTTGCTCCGGCCGTGGCTCGACTACTCGTGTGGGTGAATTCGAACTCCACGACCCCGCGGTCCGCGAAGTAGGCGATGTCGGTTTCGGTCGGCCACCACTCGCCGGTTTCGTAGTCGATGATGATCTCCCACATGACCTCGTGGCTGCGCGGCGGCAGGATCGGCACGGTGGCCTTGACCGGCGCGCCGAACTCCATGGTCGGCTCAATGAGAAAGCCGCCGAGGCATCGTTTCTCGAGCAAGGCGTCGCCTCGGCCGAGGAGGATCGCATCAGCGCGGCCGATCGGTAGGAAGTCGACTTCGATG
>CAYZDM010000363.1:0-3948 GCA_964476875.1 uncultured Sandaracinaceae bacterium
GTTTCGAGAGGCACATCGGTTGCGACGGTGTGTCGCGGTCTTCCCGGTGACTCTCTCTATGTACGCGTTGTCATGAGTTCAGCTGCTGCTCCTTGTCCGAGGGGTTTCCGTAGACCTTCCCCGACGCCAAAAATTCCTACCAACGATAGTGGGCAAACGCCTTGTTCGCGTCTGCCATCTTGTGCGTGTCTTCCCGCTTTTTCACCGCATTGCCGCGGCCCTGCGAGGCTTCCATGAGCTCTCCTGCAAGACGCTCCTGCATGGACTTTTCGCCACGCGCGCGGGAATACTGAACCAACCAGCGCATCGCGAGCGCGCTGCGGCGCTCCGCGCGAACCTCGACGGGCACCTGATACGTGGCGCCACCGACACGACGGCTCTTGACCTCGACGCGGGGCTTGACCGAATCGAGGGCCTTCTTGAACACATCGAGCGGCTCTTCTTTGAAGCGCTCTTCGATGATCTCGAAGGCGCCGTACAAGCACTTCTCGGCGGTCGATCGCTTGCCGCCCAGCATCAGTGAGTTGACGAACTTCGCCACGTGCAGGTCGCCGTACTTGGCGTCCGGGATGATTTGCCTTTTAGGTGCGCTTGCTCGACGACTCATTGCTCAGTCTTAGTTCTTGGGGCGCTTGACGCCGTATTTGGACCGCTTGTTGACGCGGTTTGCTTTGTTGGTGTTGGACGGACCCGCTGCGCCAGTGGCGTCGAGCGTGCCGCGAACGACGTGATAGCGGACGCCGGGAAGATCCTTCACACGGCCGCCGCGAATGAGCACCACGGAGTGCTCCTGAAGATTGTGTCCCTCACCGGGAATGTAGGTCGTCGCCTCGATACCATTGGAAAGACGAACACGAGCGACCTTGCGGAGCGCGGAGTTCGGCTTCTTCGGCGTGGTGGTGTAGACGCGAACGCACACCCCTCGCTTCTGCGGGCACTGCTGGAGTGCCGGCGAGTCGGATTTCGATTTGATCTTTTTTCGTCCCTTGCGGACGAGTTGGTTGATCGTTGGCATAAATATCCGAAAAAGCGTGCAATTCCTAGGGCGCGCGCAACTTCCCAGCGCGTCGAAGGGAGCGAATGATAGGCGCGAAAGTCCCGCTGTCAAGCGAAGTGTTCAGGGAATCGACAACCGAGCGTAACATGCTGGAATTGCTTCTTTTTTAGATGAGGGCGGTGCGCCGCTTTGCGAACGGGTTAGCACAAATGATCCGCCGTCCCAGATTAGGGTCGATTTCCGAAATCTGGCCGCTCAGAAGTCCAATCGCATCTTGCCGCCGGTGAGTCCCAAGTCGAGTCGAATCTGGGGTCCGGTGCTGCGCGGGCTCGGAGTATCGTCGGGCAGCTCTCGTGGTCGGGTGGTCTTGATGACCGGCTTGAAGCGGACCTCGGCCTCGATGACGCCAGCGACAGCGAAGCTGAGAAACGCGCCCACACTCACCCAATTGCCGATGCGAAGTGCGCGTTCGACGCGGCGGGCACGGTCGAGCTGGTCTGGCGCCGGATTCTCGTCCCGCAGGGAGTTGTGCCCGACGAAGGTCGCAATCGACGAGGCTAGAAAGACGCTTTGGGTCACCGCGAACATGATCCCGAGCTTGCGGTTCTCGTTCTGAAACTGGCCGACGCCGAACGGTATGGCCGCGATCCAGCGGGAATTGACCTTTTCGACCGTCTCTACGGCGGCCAGCTCTTCGAGCGACTGAATGCGCTGCTGCTGCCGAATCAACTCTTCGACCTCCTCGGAACGCTCGCGCTGTTGGAGCGCATCTTCGAGCGCATCTCTCTGCGCGAGCTCGCTGGTGACCTCTTCTTTGATCTCGTGGAAGGTTTGCACGACGGCCTCCGGGAACGCGACGGGGTCGAGTTCGTAGTCCGGGTCCTCCTCGAGAAGTAAGCGAAATTGCTGGCGGGCCTCTTCCTTCTTCCCTTGGAACAGGTAGGTCGCGCCTAGATACTTGCGCGCTTCGAGGCGAACCACCGAGTTCGTGGCGCGGGGTACGACCCCCCCCACAAGCGACTCCAAGCCTTTCGCGGCCCTGGCGTAGCTCTGCCTATCGTAGTTGCGCCGGGCCGACTCGAAGTCTGAAAGCTCGTCCGCCGCAACAGGCAGCGCGAACGCAGCCATCAGCACGAAGACCAATCCGGAAATCGAGGTGCGCCGCATCACGCTAGGCGGGTTCTACGGGGTTTCGGCTTCCCTCTCAAGCTTGAAGGACTGTTCGGTCGGATCGCCACCGGCTCGAAGCCGCACGACGCTCTTGTGGGTACGATACCCAGGCGCGCTGACTTGGACCTGCGCCGAGGCCTGAAGGGAACGCATCGGAATGCGGAGGATCTCGCGGATGCGCCCGGAGATCGTACGGTTTCCGGGGAGAGTGATCCGCACGGTGGCGTCTGCTGGCGCAGGGCCCTTGAGATACAAACGGGCAGGCTTGTAGCGGAGCCTCACTGACAGCTCGACGTCCCGGCTGCCGGGCGCGATTCGTCTGCGGATGACCCTTTCCTCGCAGCAGCCCTCCGCTCCGACGAACCGAAATGTGTGATTGCCCACCTTCAAACGAATCCGCTGAAAGTCGGGGCCGTAGGGTTTGAGCGGGCTGCCGTCCACGCTGATCGACACGTTGGGCGGGGTGGGCTTGAAAACGACCCATCGCCGACCGCTTGGTATGGCGGGTTCCTTGGTCAGGCTTTGTTCTTCGGGCGGTGACTCGGTCTCATTCGTACCGCGAGGTGCGTCAGGTGTTAGGTCGGGGGCGATCGCTCCCTTTGGCGTCTCGGTGATTGCCGGTGCGGCGGTCGGGTCTGGATCGGACGGGGCAGCTGGTTCGCTTCGGAGCCAAGCGGCATAGCCAACTCCCAAGAAGGCAAGCGCGAGGATCGGCACCACAGCCGCGATCAAGACGCTGATACGCCTCCGGCGACCGAGAGAACCGAGGAGCTTGAGGGCGCGGTCGTTGCCGTCGTCGAGAGCGAGCGCTCGACTGAGCGCGGCCTGAGCCTTGGGCACGTCGCCTGCCTTCGCGGACGCCGCCCCGACGACGAGAAGCCTCTCGAGGGACTGTTGATGAAGTTGCTGCGCGACATTGGCCGGGTCAGCGAGGTAGGCGGCGAGCATCTGATCTGGGTCGTCGATCCCCATCTCGGTGAGAAACGCGCGCAGCCTCGCCGAAACCTCGGCAGCTGTTTGATAGCGATCGGCCGGGACCCGAGCGAGCGCCTTGTCGATGATCCCTGCGAGATCTTCCCCGACCTCGGGTCGCACTCGAAGTGGGTCCGGGTACTCGCCACCGAGTAGAAGCTTCAGCAGGTGGTGGGGATTCCTTCCGACGAAAGGCAGACGCCCCGTCGCGCAAAAATAGAGGACGGTCCCGAGGGAGAAGACATCGCTTCTAGCGTCGCTTGTTCCTCCGTCGACCTGCTCGGGCGCCATGTGGCCAGGTGAGCCCAAGATCTGGCCAGTGGCGGTGAAGGTGTGGGTATCGACCATGTGCGCGATGCCGAAATCGGTGAGCTTCACACATCGGTCTTCGTGAATGAGCACATTCTCCGGCTTCACGTCACGATGAATGATGCCCTTGTCATGCGCTTCGCCGAGGGCATCGGCGACTTGGAGCGAGATACAAGCTGCCACCTCTGGCGGCACCGCCTTGTGCAGCAAGACGAAGTCTTTGAGCGTCGGACCGGTAAGAAGCTCCGCCGCGATGTAGGTCTCCTCCGACCCTTCCCCGCTGTAGTCGTAGATCTCGAGGATGTGCGGGTGCCGCAACTTGGCGACGCTCTTGGCTTCGCGTGTGAACCTGGCTCTTGCTTCGGTCGTACGTTGCAAATGCGGATGCAACACCTTCAGCGCGACGAACCGATCGAGCGAGGTATCACGCGCGCGGTAGACGGTCGCCATTCCACCGTGGCCGATCTCGTCGAGGACCTCGTACTTCTCCAGCTTGCGTA
>CAYZDM010000364.1:0-3934 GCA_964476875.1 uncultured Sandaracinaceae bacterium
AGTCGACTTCATCCGACGTCTTCTGATCGTCGGACTGAAGCGCCGGATCCTCACGACCATGTCGTCGTCGAGCTCGATTCGAAACGGGAGTGCGGCATCGGCACCGTACACGTCCACCAAAGCTCCTCGCGCCGAGAAAGTTCCCGGGTCCTCGACGAGCGGCACGCGAAGATAGCCGAGCTCCGATAGCCGTTGCACCAGCTCATCCCGCTCGATCTGGGCGGTGATCTCGACCGAGAGCAGTCCCGACTGAACATGTTCCATCGGAGGGACGCGACGCAGCAACGCCGACGCCGGGACGATCAGAACGCGCCAGGGCTTTTGTTCGGCTAGCTGCGTGAGGACGGCCATCCTCTGCATCTCCGCGCGCCTGTCCGGGACGACGTCCAGCAATGGGCTGGTGTCCGCGGCGGTGAAGAGCAGGACGCCCCCGTTCGCGTCCCCGAGCAGGAAGCGAAGATTGGACTCGTGCCGATAGGCTTCATCGAGATTGGCTGTGACCACGATGAATTGCTGTTCCGAATGAGCGGCTGCAGACTCGGCGATGGCCCAATCGAGCGCACCGACGGGAAGCGACGCTACGTCGACACGCTCGGGCGATCCGAGGGCTGTGACCAGGTCGCGAATCGACGCGTTCGCGCCCTCGAGCGCCGCCTCAAGCGACATCGGTTTCGTTGCGCGTCACTTGTCGGATGCGCTGGGCTAGCCAAGGAGGGGCTACCACCGTGCTGGCCATCACCATGAGGACGATCGCTGCGTACACACCCGCCTCGATGAGCGGAGCCCCCTCGAACTGAATGCCGGCGCCGACGTTAGCAAAGATCAGTCCGACTTCACCACGTGGCACCATTCCGATGCCGACCGTGAGCCGGTCCGCCGTTCCGCCTCGGACGCCGATACCAGAGACCAGTTTGCCGACGATCGCGACCACGGTCAGGGCGAGGGCGAGGATTAGCGGTTCTGTCCCGATGCCACCGAGCTGGACCATCATGCCGGTGCGTACAAAGAAGATTGGGGCCATGACCGCCACGATTGGGCCGATGATCTCAGTGAGGTCGTGCGCTGACTTGCGGCCGAACGGCCTCACGTGAACTTCGTCGAGGATCAGCCCTGCGGCGAACGCGCCCACGATGGGTGCAAGGCCCGCGGCACCCGAGGCTCCAGCGAGCAATAGGCAAAGGCCGATCGCGACCGCCGCGAGTACACCTTGGGTGCGGAGCTTCGATGCAAAACGAAAGACGCCGGGCATGACGTACGCGCCCAACAGGAGCGCGCCGACGAGGAAGCCTCCGGCGAGCCCGATGATGACGGCTAGATCCATCGGGCCAGGGATGGCGCCAAACTCGGCGATGCTCGCGACCACAGCGAGCACGATGAGCCCGAGCACGTCGTCGATCACGGCGGCGCCTAGAATGATGCGAGTCTCCGGACGGGCCATCGCGTCGATGTCTTTCAAGACGCGTGCGGTGATTCCTACGCTGGTCGCGCATAGGGTGGCGCCGATGAACAGGTGCAGCGAGAAGGGTGCATCGGGAAGAAGCCAGACACTCGCGCCGTATCCAAGGAGCATTGGGGCGACGACGCCGATGATGGCGACGAGTCCAGAAGTCGGCGCGACCGCTCGCATCTCGGTGAGCGTCGATTCGAGACCGACTTCGAAAAGGAGGAGCACGACGCCGAGCTCCGCGAGGAACTCGACCGGCACCAACTCGGCGGCGCCGTCGAACATGTGAATGCCGAGAAGGCCCAAATTGCCGAGGACGATGCCCACGCATAGCTCCCCTAGGACGGAGGGCTGATTCAGACGCATCGCGATCTCGCCGCCGAGCTTCGCGGCGAGAAGCATCCCGGCGAGGATGAGCCAGACGGCGTAGCTCACTCCGTGCCCGTCGCCGCTCGCGAGGGCGGTGGCGGGAATCGCCGCGAACAAAGGCAGCAGTAAGGAAAAGCGTGCCGGTCGGCGGCGCATCGCGCGGGACCATAGATACGCCGGCGGCGATGGGCAAGCACGCAGCGACAATCGGTCTTGCCACGCCTTGGGCGCTCGGGTAAATGAATGGTCATTCAGTCAGGGGACCGCTATGGAACGCAGCCTATTCTCAGAAGAACACGACATCTTTCGACGCAACTTCCGCCAGTTTGCCGAAATGCGTGTCATCCCCCAGCAGGCGAAGTGGCGCGCGCAGGGGGTCGTCGATCGGGAGATCTGGCTCGAGGCGGGCGAGTCGGGCTTTCTCTGTCCGTGGATGGAAGAAGAGTACGGAGGCGCGGGCGGTGACTTCCTTCATTCTGTGGTCGTGATGGAGGAGCTCTGTCGTGCGTACGAGTCGGGCTGGGCCGCGAGTCTGCACTCCGACATCATCGTTCCCTACATTCACAAGTTTGCCAGCCCCGAGCAGAAAGCGAAGTGGCTTCCGGGCTGTGCGACCGGCGAGACGATCTCGGCTCTTGCAATGACCGAGCCGGGAACTGGGTCCGACCTCGCTGGCATCGCGACGACGGCGAAGCGCGACGGCGACGACTATGTGATCAACGGTGCCAAAACGTTCATCTCCAATGGGATGTCCTGCGATCTGATGGTGGTGGCCGCACGTACCGAGAACTCCGATGACCCCCATCGAAGCCTTTCCTTGTTCGTCGTCGAGGCGGACCGACCGGGCTTCATCCGCGGCCGCAAGCTCGAGAAGATGGGCATGGAAAGTCAGGACACCGCGGAGTTGGCCTTCGACGATTGCCGCGTCCCTGCGTCGAACCTGATTGCTCAGGAGGGAGCGGGGTTCATGATGCTGATGCAGAACCTCCAACAAGAGCGGCTGTGCGTCGCGATCATGTCCCAGGCGAGTGCCGAGAAGGTGTTGGAGGATGCGATTGCATACACGCAGGAGCGTCAGGCGTTTGGGCGATCGATCTCCAAGTTCCAGAACACGCAATTCACCCTCGCGCAATGCGCGACCGAGATCGAGGTGGGCCGTGGGTTCCTAGATAGTCTCATCGCTCAGCACGTTGCCGGAAAGTACCTCGTCAAGGAGTGCTCGATGGCGAAGCTTTGGCAGACGGAAATGCAGGGCCGCGTCGTTGACGCGTGTCTCCAGCTATACGGAGGCTATGGTTACATGCTCGAGTATCCGATCAGTCGTGCGTACATGGATGCACGCGTGCAGCGAATCTACGCCGGGACCAACGAAATCATGAAGGTCATAATCGCTAAGCAGATGGGACTTTAGTCGAGCGCCCGGACCGAGATGGGAGGCCCTCGGGCGCGGAATGGCCGGCGCCCCTGCCGTGGCAATTTACGTATGCTCGCGAGTGGTCGCACACTTGACCAGCGAGTACGTGAATGGTTACGTATCCGAGGTGACAGACGAGTCCGACCCCAAGGATGGCGAAGACCCGGTTGAGGCGGACGGTCCTACTTCGGACGGCGACGCCGATACGGGGCCGCGGGTCAGCCGAATGCGCGTAGGGGGCGAGGACATTCTCGTATTGAGCGTTCCGCTGCCGAAACTGCGCTATCCGGACGGGACGACACGCGCCGAGCAGGAGATCATCGATGCGGTGTTGCAGGGTCTCACCGTAAAGGAGATCGCGGAGCGCCGCGGGGCATCCCTGCGGACCGTGACCACTCAGCTCGGCGCAATCTTCCGAAAAGCCGCCGTGAATTCGCAGGCTGAGTTGATCGCCATCATGACGGACGACGCCGAAGAGTGAGCGATTTGCGCGGCGTGTTCGACCGTCGCTCACCAGTAGCGGCTGCGGCATTAATAAAAGCGACGCGGCCGGCCAGCCCGTTTCCGGCCGGGACGATCTCGACCTGGGTGGTGTTGCCGTAGAGGTGGGTCAGGCCATACTCGAAGTAGACCTCGGTGGACAGCCCGTGGGTGTTGACGGCCCCCACCAGGGTGGCCCCGGTGTTGCTGATGGCGACCGCGTTGCC